>CAMBFY010000180.1 GCA_945865415.1 Sphingobacterium thalpophilum | reverse complement strand
CTTTTTAAAAGTATAGCTAAAATCTTTAATTATTGATTTGTCATTAAATGATTTACATACATGGTCAAGTTCAAGAATTTTATTCCCTTGTCTGGATACGTTAACGCTTAGTTCAAGAGATGATTTTATATTTCTACCCTTGGTTTTTTCTTCCAGTTCATAAAAGGAGTCAATTCTAGATTTTGACTTGGTGGTTCTGGCTTTCGGCTGACGACGCATCCACTCCAGCTCTTTTTTAAGCAAGTTCGTATTTTTACTGAAAGTAGCATCTTCTGCTGCGCTTTGTTCAGCTTTCTTTTCTAAATAATAGCTGTAATTACCGTTAAAGCTTTGAATTTTACCCCTATCAAGTTCTATAATTCGGGTAGACACATTATCCAGAAAGTATCTGTCGTGCGTTACCAGAAGTATAGTTTTCTGCCCACTGGTCATATAGCTTTCAAGCCATTCTATAGTTTCTATATCCAAGTGGTTGGTGGGTTCATCAAGTATATAAACATCAGGATCATCAATTAGAAGTTTAGCAAGCGCCAAACGCTTCTTTTGTCCACCCGAAAGAGTAACAATCTTTTGATCGAGTTGTTGAATTCCCATTCTGCCAAGGATTGTTTTTATCTCGTATTCGTACTCCCAGGCATTGGCATTACTTAATTCATCTATCAGTTTATTCAATAACTTTTCATCGTGAACCTCCTTATTTATAGCTTCTTCGTAATGACGGATTAGTTGCTGGCGTTCATTTCCTATAGAATAAATGAAGTCGCTTATTGTTTCCTGATCGCTAAATTGCGGATCCTGTTCGAGGTACCCAATCCTGAGATCGCGCTCAGTTACAACCTTACCTAAATTTGCTTGTAAAACTCCCGAAAGTATACGCAGTAAAGTTGATTTTCCTGTTCCATTAATTCCTACCAGTGCCACCCGGTCTCCTTTATTTAAACCTAAATAGAGGTCCTTAAATAACCAGTTATCGTTAAATGAATGTCCTAATTGTTCTGTAGATAAAATGCTCACGCTAGTTCTTGTATTTTTATGGAAGGATATGTAAAAGTACCCTGAATATTTTTTATTGATTGATTTAGCGTAGCCTGCGCAACAGTCTCTGCCTTAATGCTTCGATATTTTATTAATGGGCCAATTAGAAGCTGGTCTATTAGTTTAAACGCGGAAGTAGCTAATTTTTCCAATGTGCGCGATTCTCTGCGATTTCCTGTTAAGAGCGTTGGTTGGTAGATATGCAAAGATAAGATTGAAGCTTGTTTTAATTCTTTTTCTAATTCTCCTTTTAACTTTAGATAGGAATTGGATGCCGTATGATTTGCGCAGAGAGACGATACCAAATGAAATTGTGAAATACCGTTCTTTACACCTATTTCAGCTAATTTAAGTGGATACTCAAGATCTATTTTTCTATATTGGTCTGTGTCTGGGTTAGCTGCTTTAGTAGTACCAAGACAACTATAAATAATATCGCCCATGATTTCTGATCTAAATTTCTCTAATTCATCAAAGTTAACGATCAATTCCTGAACTTTTTGATTAGAGACTTTTAGTGGTTTTCTAACCAGCAGCAATATCTGGGAAATTTCATCGGATTCTATTAGCAGAGAGAGTAAATTACTGCCAATAAGTCCGCTTGCCCCTACTAAAATGACTTGATATGGCATTGATTTGTTTTATTAGTTAGCAAATGTACGCATAAGTTGGTTTGGAATTAATATTGTATGTTTAAACACATAATTATAAATTAAACACATGAAAAAGATCATTCATCGCGCAGCTGATCGTGGAATTCAGGATCATGGCTGGTTAAAGGCTGCTCACTCATTTAGTTTTGCCCAATATCATGACCCCTCAAAGGTTCATTTTGGTTTGTTAAGAGTATTAAATGATGATATTGTTGCACCCGGTATGGGATTCGGTGCTCATGGTCATGATAATATGGAAATTGTCACCATTCCATTAAAGGGAGTACTTGCGCACAAAGACAGTCTAGGTTCTGAAGGTAATATTAGTTATGGTGAAATTCAGGTTATGTCTGCAGGAAGTGGTATCCGACATTCAGAATTTAATGGCTCTTCAACAGAAGAAGTAAATTTGTTGCAAATCTGGGTTTTTCCAAAGGAAAGAAATATTCAGCCTCGATACGATCAGATGACTTACGATCTTGACAAAGTAAACAATTCGTTTTTGACGCTTGTTTCGCCAAATTTGGGAGAGAGCACTATGTGGATTAACCAGGATGCATTCTTTAGTTTGGGAGCTTTTGACAGCGGTAAAAGTACTTATTACAACATTCAACATCCCGGAAACGGAGCATATGTTTTTGTAATAGACGGACAGACAGAAATAGATGGAAATTTTTTAAATACTCGTGATGCAATGGGAGTTTCTGAATCAAAAACACTGCAATTTAATTTTATTGAAAATACCAGACTTTTAATCATTGAAGTTCCAATGCACTAATCTAAATGGCTCGTGTTGACAGATAGAGATCTTCTTTATCTGTCATTTGTGCTTTTGAAAACTTATTTTTATCAGAATATCCTAGAAGGTGGAGCGTTCCATGGATCATGACTCTGTGGAGCTCTTCCGTATCATCATGGTTAAGTTCTTTTGCATTATCCTTAACCCTTTCAACACTAATGAAAATATCTCCAGCTATCTCCAGCTCAGCATCGCTGTTATCGAAGGTGACAATGTCGGTATAGGTGTCATGTTTCAGATATTGTTTATTGATATTGAGTAGGAATTCATCGCTGCAGAAAATAAAATTTAACACCTTTAGCCGATGATTTTCTGAAATAACTGTATTTTTGATCCAGTTTCTTACCAATCCTTTTTGCTTTAACGTAAAGGATATATCTTCGTTAAAGAAATTAATAGGGATTTGGCCCATTAAATTTTAAAATGAAGTTCAAGATCATTTCCTTTTGAATTGAAGATACACTGATCGGCAAGCTTTTTAATGATGAACACCCCTCTGCCTGTTAAATTTTCAATATTTTCTGGTGAGGTAGGATCCGGAAGGTTATTAAAATCAAAACCGTCACCTTCATCGGATATTGCAAAAATAAGTCGTTTATCGTCTATTACCTCGACATTTAGAAACACCTTTTTATCGGAACTTTCGCGATTTCCATGAATAATTGCATTAATCACGGCCTCACTAAGGCAAGTAAGTACATTTGCGTAGAGCTCATCATTAAAACCATGTTTAGCACTTAGTTCATCTATAAAATTTTCAACGATGCTGATGCTATCAATTCTGGAAGGTAATTGCAGTGTATACAACGAGGTCTTATCTAAAAAGTCTGTCTGCTTACTCATTTATCTACCGAATTTAAATATTTAAAATAATCTCTCACTTTTATTTTATAATATGAATTTAATGAAGGGGTCATGGTTTTCAGCAAATCTATTTCTTTTTGCTTAATTTTTTGGAATTCCTGAAAGATGAATGAATTGGTATTTGGAAGGGTAATTCCTTTATTACTTTCTCTTTTCTGATCTTCTTCACGTTCCCGATCTGCTTTTTCTGCATCGAGTAATTTACTTAGAATTTCCTGTTGTCTGTTTAGTGTTTCTTGTTTTATTCGCTTGTTAACGAGGTCTGTTTCAGTTTGTTCCATCTCTTTCATTAGTTTATCCAGATTTCCTAATGAACTCTTTCCATCTTTATTTTCCATTTTATTGATTTCCTGCATGGCTTGTCTGATCATTTGTTGTTCACGGGCCATTCTAGTTAATTGTTCACTCATTTCCCGTCCAGTTTTCCCTTGTTGTCCGCCTTTCTGCTGACCCTGCTTTAGCATCTCCTCTCTGGCTTTTTGCATATTATTATTTAATTGATCCTGCATTTTGCTGAGCTGGGAAAGATTTTTCTTTTGTTTACCCTTTCCTCCTGCTTTCCCATTCTGCTGGGCTCGTTCTAATTGTTCTAATGCTTCATTTAACATTAAGGCAAGATTATTAATAGAGGTCATGGCGAATTGTTGGTTACGGTTTGCCTCGGCAGTACGGCGCTCGCCCAGATTTTCAATGGCTTTTCCAATATTTAAATTTACTGCCTGAATTTCTTTGTTTACAACTGATTGAATTTGTGGAACCTTCTTACTGAGAGAATATAGGCTATCTTCAATCATTTTTAGATTGATCTGAATTTCTTTTTGTTTTTGACTCTGTATAATATAGTTTGGATCATTACTGCTGATCTGTCTAACTACTTGCATGGTTTTCTCCTGATCAAAAGAGCTGATAATGAGGTTATCAAGTATTTTCCTTAGACTTTTTGCATTGACTTCATTTTCCTTTTCTTCATTTTCCTGCTGCATACTCTGAAGATCTTTGCTAAGCTTTTTTATTTCTCCTGCTGCTTTCTTTTGGTTATCAGAAGCTTTCTTTTGATTCTCTTTATTTAGGTTATCGGCGCTGTTTTTTTGCTCCTTATCTATTTCCTTTTTTGCTTCCTGCTGATCTTGGAAATCATTTTTTTGTTCAAGTTCTTCATTTTTTTGTTCAAGTTCACTGAGATCTTCCTTCAATTCTTCAAAAGTTTTCTGCAGCATTTTTTGTTCTTCTTTCAGTTCTTCAAGTTCAGACTTTTTATCTTGTGATTTTTTACTAAGGTTTTCCTGATCAACGGCAAGCTCATTAAGTTTTTCTATCGTATTAGTTAATTTTTGATCAAAATCAAGCTGTTTATAAAGTTCTAAAATACGGTCAAGTTCTTTTTGAAGTGATTTATTATCCATCTGCATCTTGGATAATTCTTCCTGAGTTAGATTTTTATTATTTTTTCCCAGCAGCTTTTCTATGTTATTCAATATTTCACGAGTCTTCTCATCCAGAACATTATTGAAAAGTTCCTCAATCTGTTTCTGTTTTTCAAGTATTTGTTCGTTTTCTTCTTGCTGTTCAGTTAAATTTTGCTTGTTAACTTTTTGAATTTCTTTTAATAATTCATCAATTTCCTTTTGCTTATTCAGAAGGTTTTGAATCTGCTTTCTTTCTTCAAATGACAGATTCTTTTTGTTCAATAATTCCTGATTTAATTTTTTAGTTTCCTTCTCTAACTGAGCGGCCTTTTTAATAGCCTCTTCCATTTTTTTCTTAATCTGGAAAGAGTTTGCTTCTAACTTACGCTCTAAATCAAGTTCTGAAGGCAGCTTTAAGGTTTTAATTGATGATTTTACAGATTTTGGACCATTAACGCCATCATTATCGAATACCTCAAAATAATACTCAATTTCCTCTCCCGGTTTTGCCGCTATCTGGTTTACATTCCATGAGTAGAAAAAGTTACTCTGAAGACTATGTTTATCAAATTTTATTGATATAACTTCTTCTTTTTCTGCAGTTTCTTCTTTTTCAGAAAGTATTTTGTAGTTGAAGTTTAGTTTTGAGAAACCATGATCATCACTGGCTTGTCCGACAAAATAAAGTAATTTGGAATTAAGTGAATCTGTCTTTTGCTTCACATTAATTACCGGAAGCAGGTCTGGAATTATTCTTAATTCATAAGAAACACTTTCTGTTGCCCTTGTATCAGAATTAATCGGTTTAATGCTGTATGAAAGGTTCTTTAATGCCCTATAACTGAAATTAAATTCGTTTTTTTGAGTTAAATTTAATAAAATGCTTTTCTTGTTCAATTGCAAATTAATCTGATCAGAGTTTTCTGCTCTGAATTTCCAGTTGATAAGCGAACCCTCTGGAACAATTAAATCACCAGTATTTTCTAGCTTTTCATTCGCTTTATTGAGGTATTGAGGGTATTCAATCAGCACATCAAAATCTAAAAGAGTAGGTTTAGCCTTTACCTCTAGTGTATAATCTTCTGATCGGAATTCGCCAGCCTTCA
>CAMBFY010000179.1 GCA_945865415.1 Sphingobacterium thalpophilum | reverse complement strand
GCCAGCTTTAGCAAGAGGTGAAATTCAATGTATTGGTGCTACAACACTTGATGAGTACCGCCAGTATATTGAAAAGGATGGTGCTTTAGATCGTCGTTTCCAGAAAGTAATGGTTGAGCCGGCAACTCCGGTCGAAACTATCGAGATTCTGAATCGCATTAAAGAAAAATATGAAGAGCATCACGGCGTAACGTATACTGATGAAGCTATAAACGCATGTGTTAGCTTAACAACACGTTATATCACTGACCGATTCCTGCCAGATAAGGCTATTGATGCCCTCGATGAATCAGGTTCACGTGTTCACCTGACCAATATTCACGTTCCACAAAATATAATAGATGTGGAGCAGAAGATAGATGAGATCAAAATTGAAAAGAATAAGGTTGTCCGTAGTCAGAAATATGAGGAAGCAGCTAAACTTCGTGATACAGAGAAAAACCTTCTCGAGGAGCTTGAAAAGGCCAAGAGTGAGTGGGAAGCTGAAACCAAAACCAAACGCTATACCGTAACCGAAGATAATGTTGCCGAAGTAGTATCTATGATGACTGGTATTCCTGTTCAAAGGGTTGGTCAAGCGGATAGTGTCAAATTACTGGGAATGTTTGATTCAATCAACACCCGGGTGATTGGTCAGGAAGATGCTGTCAAGAAATTAACGAAAGCAATTCAGCGTACACGTGCTGGATTAAAGGATCCTAAGAAACCAATTGGCTCCTTTATATTCCTGGGTCCGACAGGTGTCGGAAAAACAGAATTAGCGAAAGAACTTGCCCGTTTCATGTTTGACACTGAGGATGCATTAATTCAGGTTGACATGAGTGAGTACATGGAGAAATTCGCTGTCTCGCGCTTAGTTGGAGCGCCTCCGGGATATGTGGGTTATGAAGAAGGCGGTCAATTAACAGAAAAAGTAAGAAGAAAACCATATGCGGTAGTTCTTTTGGATGAGATTGAAAAGGCTCACCCGGATGTGTTTAACATTTTATTGCAGGTACTTGATGAAGGCCAGCTAACAGACAGTTTAGGTCGTAAAGTAGATTTCCGGAATACAATTATCATCATGACATCAAATATCGGAGCTAGGCAATTAAAGGATTTCGGACAGGGGGTTGGTTTTAGTACCGTGGCAAAGTCTTCACAAGCTGATACTTACTCAAGAGGAGTGATAGAAAATGCATTGAAACGTGCTTTTGCTCCGGAGTTTTTGAATCGTGTGGATGATGTGGTTGTGTTTAATTCACTGTCTAAGGAAGATATCTTTAAAATCATTGATATTGAGTTAAAAGCTCTTTTCGGCCGAATCCAGGGATTGGGTTATGAAATCAAACTTACTGATGCTGCTAAAGAGTTCATCGCTGAAAAAGGTTATGATTCCAACTTTGGTGCACGTCCATTGAAGCGCGCAATTCAGAAACATCTTGAAGACCCGATCGCTGAAGAGATTCTTAAAGGGGAACTGGCTGAGGGAGATACGATGGAGGTAGATTACGATAAGGAAAAAGAAGAAATCCGGATTATTGCTAAAGCTAAAACCGTTAAAAGAAAGAAAGAAGAAAAAAAGGAGGAATAAGCTTTTTTTTCTTTGTAAAGGCTTATAGATGCAACTGTCAGACCTTTTTTTTCGTCATCATTATACAGGCCTTTCCTGTATTGAATATTATGAAAAAGTCAGTCTTTCTTTTTGCCATGAGTATTTTTTTATTGGGTTCAGGATGCAAAAAGGAATATATTGTCCCCAATCGCACTATTTTTGCAACCCTCAATCCAGGGAACTGGATAAAGCTTAATGGAGGTCGTAGTTATACTGCCTCAATCAATATGCCTGAGATCGATAAAAATTTTAACGATTATGGGGGAGTTCTGGTTTATATTTCATTTGATAGCGGGATATATGAACAGATTCCTCAGGTATATAATGGGGTATCTTACAGCTATTTAACCCGTTCGGGACAGATTGTTTTAGAGATACAAAGTTCTGATGGAATTGGAACAGTTACTCCACCAGGATCGGTAAAGGTGAAGATTGTGCTTATCCAATCAATTTAATGGGCAGTTGACAGCTAAAAAAACTCATATTTCAGACCCTAAAAAAGCCCTTTCTAAATTCTAGAAAGGGACTTCTTTATTACTGAGTAAAATGCCAAAGCATTAGAAGTAGATTAAAAATCTTTTTCTATTTGTTAACCCTCACTGTTTTCAACTCCTAAACGGTACATCACATCATCACTTACTCCGGTAGATGAGTAACCGCCGTCATGAAATAGATTTTGCATAGTAACCATACGGGTAAGGTCAGAGAATAAGGTTATACAATAATCTGCACAGGATTCAGCGTCAGCGTTTCCTAGAGGTGCAATTGCATCGGCATAATCATAGAAACTACCAAAACCTTTGATCCCTGTACCGGCAGTCGTTTTTGTTGGTGACTGTGAAACGGTATTGATACGAACTTTTTTATCTAGTCCGTAATGATAACCAAAACTCCGGGCGATGGATTCAAGCATAGCTTTGATATCAGCCATATCAGTGTAGAACGGGTAGGTACGCTGAGCAGCCATATAAGTCAATGCAACCACACTTCCCCATTCGTTGATTGCATCCAGCTTCTTGGCTACGCTTAACATTTTATGTAATGATAGGGCAGAAACATCTATTCCTTTTTGAAAGTATTCATAGTTAAGTTCAGGATAAGGAATTTTCTTGCGAATGTTAACACTCATGCCAATCGAGTGAAGCACAAAATCAATCTTCCCTCCCAGAATTTCCTGAGATTGAGTAAACAGTTTGGTCAGGTCTTCAACACTCGTAGCATCAGCCGGGATAATTTGCGATCCTGTGGCTTCAGCTAATGAATTAATTTCTCCCATCCGCATGGCTATTGGCGCATTGGTAAGGACAAATTCAGCGCCTTCTTCATGGGCTTTTTCTGCAACTTTCCAGGCAATTGAATTTTGATCCAACGCACCTGAAATGATTCCTCTTTTACCTTTCAGTAAGTTATACATATGATTGATTTTGGTTTTTGACTTAAATAAAACTTAAAGTTATTATTAATCTCTAATTCTTAAACGCATTAAAAATTTAACAGTAATTCCCGGGCATTTTTAATCGCAGATTCTCCCGGATTATTACCACTGAGCATTTTGGCAAGTTCCATCACCCGCTCTTCTTTATCCAGTTCCCGGATATTGGTATTTGTTATTTCTGCTGTTTCATCCTTATAAACACAGTAATGCATATTTCCTTTGCTGGCAATCTGTGGCAAATGGGTAATGGCGATAACTTGCATGTTTTTTGATAATTTCTCCATAATAATCCCTACTCTCAATGCCACTTCTCCCGAAATTCCGGTATCAATTTCATCAAATATTATGGTTGGAAGTGCAGTATGCATTGCAACCAATGATTTAATGGCAAGCATCAAGCGGGAAAGTTCTCCACCCGAAGCAACTTTATTCATTGGCAATGGACTCTGTCCTTTGTTCGCACTGAAAAGAAACCTGATCTGATTATTTCCATTCGCGTCGAATTTTCCTTCCGTAAGTCTGTCATTAACTATTTGCAGAACAGCATTCTGCATGCCGATTTCTGACAATGTATGCATCACCTGTGTTTCTATCTTGGGGATAGCATCAGTCCGGCACTTACTGATTTGATCTGCCAGATCTACCATTTCCTGATATAGCTTAGCACTCTCAGTTTTTAATTTCTCAATATCTTCATCAGCGAATAAAATGCTGCTAATCTTTACAGAGACCTGATCTCTGACTGTGATTAATTCTGTATCTGAGTTTACCCGATGTTTCTTCTGCAGGGAGTAAAGTAAATTCAGACGATCATTTACTTCTTCAAGCCTTGATTCATTGATCAGACTTCTTTGTTCAATGTCTTCTAGTTCAGATATCAGGTCTTTTACTTCTATAAGTGCAATGTTAAGCCGTTCAGAGATTTTGTTGAGTTCGGGTTTATACTTTTCTGCATTAGACAAACTGATCAAAACTTCTTTAATCTGGACAGCAACAGAAGGCTCATTCTCACTCAAAATACCAATGGAAAAAAGTAAACTTCTTTTAATCTCTTCAGCATGAGTTAATTCGGTCTGTTCCTTTTCGAGTTCTTCCTGCTCAAAGGGTACTAATCGAGCTTTTTCGAGTTCATCAAACTGAAACTGGAAATAATCGAGATCTGTTTTATTTTGTTCACTCTGGCTGATCAATTCACTAAGGCGCGATTGAGTGGTTCTAAAGGATTTGTAGGCCTTTTTGTAAATTGCAAGCAGATCTTTATTTCCCGCGACGGCATCAATAACCAGTAACTGAAATTCTTCATCATTGATTTCCAGTATAGCATGCTGGGAGTGAACATCAATTAATTTTTCACCGAGCTTTTTCAGGAGAGCCAGATTGACTGGTGTATCATTAATAAAGGCTCTTGTTTTTCCATCCGATGAAATTTCACGGCGTAAAACGGTTTCACGTTCATAATCCAGATCATTCTCTGTAAAGAAATCTTCAAGCTGAAAACCATTGACTTCAAACATTCCTTCGATCACACATTTTTTCTGCTGGTTAAAAAAATATCTTCCTTCAACCCGCTGACCTAAAATTAAGGAAAGTGCTCCAAGTATGATCGATTTACCTGCTCCGGTTTCACCGGTCATGATATTTAGTTCATTTGAAAATGAAATATCCAGGTTATCAATCAGGGCGTAATTTCTAATTGCCAGTCGCTTGAGCATATATCAATAAAAATTTGAGCTAAATTAAATATTTTGATTAATTGTTCCGTTAATCTGAGAGCAGCTGCTTTAAGGTTTTTTCAGAATTTCATATTTTAAACTATTGGCAGGGTCAATTACTGATAAAGCATTATATGCTTTTATTTTATCCTGGGCTTCGGCTGCACTAAGAATATTGATTAACTCATCAGCTTTTGCTGAAAAAAAGATTTGATTTAAGATTGAACCTTGTTTCTGTCTGTCAATTTTCTGAAGCTGTGGGATCACAGAAAGAATTGCTTTTCTGCCTTTTGTCTGATTCTCTGCCATAACATCCATACCTTCCCTATGATAGGTGTAAAGACTCTCACGTATTGGATTGTAAGATTTATTCATGAGATTCTCCATAATCCAGAAACGGTTTCTGAGATTTTCAAATGCTTTCCATCCGGTATTTGGAGCAGCCTGAGCATTGTCTAAAACCGTTTGAGCCTTTTCAAAATAAGGAGAACCACCAAATTTAGAAAAAGTATCATAATCCATTCCGGTGATAATGTAAGCGTAAAAAGCAATGAGTGAGCTTAGATTACTGATGTAATTTAGTTCAGAAAAATCCAGGGGTTGTCCTTCAGAAAAAGTAAAACCAAAGTCTTTATCACTTATGTTTAAAATGGTACTGCTGTAAGAACTATTGTATATGGGTCTGTTTGACTGAATTTGGGCTTCTGCTTTGAAATTGCTATTGCCATCCCAGTCTGTAATGGTTATTACAAAATTACAATCAATTCTCTCAAGAGGTTGTAATGCATCTGCAGACCATCTTTTGTTGTTTAAAAAGTCTTTAATACTTGATTCAAGTATATCTAGAATACGCTGATTTGAGTTGGCAAGTTGTGGAGCCAAAATCTGAACACGGGCATTAAGATCCTGTGAATGAACAGCTTGAGCGAAAATCAAAAGACAAAAAATAATCAGGTATTTCATCTTATTAAATTTAATATTTTTTTACAGATATCTGATGCAACTTCAGACTTTGGTTTCAATTCAAATATTTCTTTAATTAGTTCCCGGTCTATAATTGTAATCTTATTGGAATCGTTTCTGAAGCCTGCACCATGGTCTTTGAGGGAGTTAAGAACTATGAAATCCAGATTT
>CAMBFY010000178.1 GCA_945865415.1 Sphingobacterium thalpophilum | reverse complement strand
ATGCTATACTACAAAAGATATTTCATCTGATAGCAGAAGCACCTACCTGGACAACGAGTCAGGCGAACAAATTCTTTCCTTCAGCAACTATAAATGGTGAAATCACTCCTGAGTATCTGGGGGTGGGTTATATCATCGGACCAAAGATTGCGGGGGTACTGGTAGCCGGTGGTGTGCTTGCATGGCTGGGACTTATTCCATTACTTGCAACACTAGTACCCGCAGAAACTATTGCTTATCAATTAGTTAAGCTAGGTTATCTGAAAGATGTGTACAGTCCGGGGGGTCCGGGAGGATGGGACCCATTAAACATGGTTTTTGCCAATACGGCGACAGCAATCTATCAGGCCTATGTCAAGCAAATCGGGGCAGGTGCTGTTGCCGCCGGCGGATTTATTACCCTTCTTAAAACAATTCCTACCATTGTTTCTTCATTCAAATCAAGTCTGGCGTCGATGAATAAATCGAATACAGAAAAGCAAACCGTCAAACGCACAGATGATGACCTTTCATTTAAAATCGTAATTTTTGGTAGCCTCGGACTTATTTTGCTGATGGCTTTATTACCACAAATACCTGGTGATTCTGTTCTAAACAAATTACTTATCGGTCTTTTAGTGATCGTTTTTGGTTTTTTCTTTGTCACAGTATCCAGCAGGATTGTTGGATTAATTGGCACCTCTTCAAATCCGGTGTCAGGAATGACCATCGCTACGCTAATGGGAACCTGCCTTATTTTCATCAGCATTGGATGGACTGGCCATTTATATGAGCCAATGGCATTGGTTGTGGGTAGCATGATCTGTATTGCTGCAGCAAATGCCGGAGCAACATCACAAGATCTGAAGACTGGATATATTGTTGGTGCAACACCTCGGTATCAGCAATTAGCACTGTTTGTCGGTGCAATTGTTTCTGCAGTGGTTATCGGACTTACCCTTTCAGTACTAGACAGACCCACTGCAGAAATGACAGCACAGGGAATTACACATGCCATTGGGACTGAAACATATCCTGCACCTCAAGGGACATTGATGGCTACTTTGATCAAGGGTCTGCTTTCCTTTAACCTCGACTGGCAATTTGTACTTGTTGGCGTTTTTTTAGCTATAACAATTGAATTATGTGGAGTAAAATCCCTATCATTTGCAGTCGGAGCCTATTTACCACTCTCCACTACCTTACCAATCTTTGCAGGCGGAGCTATAAAAGGACTGGTTGAAATGAGAACAAAAAAGAATGACCATAAACCAGAAGATGAAGAATTGGGTAAAGGAAACCTGTTTGCTACCGGACTGGTAGCAGGTGGTGCGCTTATGGGTGTTATTTATGCATTTTTGATGGCATTTGAATCAACTGGAGGTCCGGTGGGAAGTTTAAACATCGAGGAACACCTTACCGGATTAATGGGTTCAGCAGGATATCACATCTTAGGATTTATGTTATTCCTGTTCATGGCTTGGTCTTTATACCGCATTGCTGTAAGCAAAGACAAATAATTCATCTTTAAGTTAAAGAAAAAGTTCAGGTGGAAATTCTGAATTTTTTCTTTGATATTATTTTAAAGGTAAAGACAGGAGCTAAAGCTACGACCCGGGTTGATTTGAAATGGCAGATAGTCCTTTTGCAGGGCTGCTCCCTAGCCAGCGCACGCGTATCGAGTATGCATGTAAAACATTATGGAACCCGCGGCACGCGCGCACCATCATCTTGCGGTAAAGTAAACTTTGCCGTAGGAAGTATTAAGCGGCCATCTATTATTTGATAAGGAAAGTGATTTCTTGCCGTAAACACTCCAAAGGAAAGGGTTTATAACCCTATGAAACAAAGGTATTGCTATCCAAAATCAATTATTGTGGCTCCATGGCCTTATCAGGATTAAAATAAGCTAATATTTCAAGCTTAGCTTTATACAAATCAGGTGATCATAATTCTCAAGGAATCTGGCTTACCCCACCGGATACAATGAATTTCATTGCTTCACTAGCGCTCATTTTAAGAGGTTTAACTCGGTCTGCTTTCACGATGCATAACTGTCCGGCTAAAGAATAAGACAATGGGAAATAAACCGCAACCTCACTGGGGTAGCCTATTTTAGAAAGGTCTTTTTGAGTGAGGAAACCAATTTTCTTCAATCCTGTTTCATTAAATTCAACAACTACAGGTTCATTAAATTTCTTATCATCACCAACAAAAGCTTCCGTAAGGTCTTTGAATGAGGTATATAAAACGTTAAAAATTGGTAGCTTTTTAAACCAGGATGTAACCCACTTTTTTATAGGATCAGTAACGAAATTGGTCACAATAATCCCAACAACAATCAGAATCACAACAACACTCAGAATACCCAATCCTGGAATATAGATTGGCTTACCTACTTGATCTACCCAGATAGCATCACTTAAATTAAGCGCAGCATCTAATTCAGAAACTGCCCAGTAAATAAAAAACAAGGCTGCAGCAATTGGCAGAATCACAAGGGAGCCCTGTATCATGTAATTAAATAAAGCTCTGATTATTTTATTCATAATAATAAATTCGTTTCACCCGCTGAGAAATTCCAGTCAGTATTTCATACGGTATTGTATTAAGATCTCTGGCTATATCTTCTACCCTGATCTGATCATTGAATACAATGACTTCATCTCCTTCAACTGCTTCAATTCCGCTGATATCCAGCATACACATATCCATACAAATCTTTCCAATTGTCGAAACAATTTTACCCCTTACCATCATCTTCCCCTTACCATTTCCAAGTCCGCGGCAATACCCATCTGCATATCCAATCTTCACTGTGGCAATTTTTCCTCCCTGAGGCATCTTCCCTTCTCTGCTATAACCAACTGTGTCGCCGGCAGGGATATTTTTAATTTGGGAAATACTTGTTTTCAGCGAAGTTACGGTTTGTAACGGAGATTTTGGTTCATGGGCAGAATCTATTCCATAAAGTCCGATGCCAAGACGAACCATATCAAAACGGGAATCTGGCCAGCGGCTTATACCGGAAGTATTGGAAATATGCCGCAGAAAGGGGTATTTCAGATTATGACTAATTTTATCAGCAAGATTTACAAACAGGTCAATCTGACATCTTGTGAATTCATCATGCTTAGGATCCTCACTTGCAACCAAATGAGAGAATACACTTTGAACCCGAACACCCTTTGTATCAAGAAGAATTTCAATCAGTTCATCCAATTGATCCTCCATAAATCCAAGACGATGCATCCCGGTATCTAGTTTGAGGTGAATTGGATAATTCTCCAGATTCTTTCGATCCAAAACTTCCATCAACTGATTTAAAACCCGTAAACTAAATATCTCGGGTTCCAGCTTATGTTTAATAATGGTTTCGAAAGCCATTGCATCCGGACTCATCACCATGATAGGTAAACTGCATCCGGCATTTCTTAAGGCGACACCCTCATCCGCATAAGCTACAGCCAGATAATCCACTTTATTGAATTCAAGGAGATTGGCTATCTCAAAACTACCGCTACCATAAGAAAATGCCTTAACCATGGCCATAATTTTTGTTCCGGCCCCTAATTCCAATTTATAATGATTCAGGTTATTCTCTAAGGCGTTAAGATTAATCTCTAAAACAGTCTCATGTACCTTCTGCGTTAACAGCAAGCTGATCCGTTCAAACTCAAATGATCTGGCACCTTTGAGAAGTATGGTTTCATTTTGAAACTTTAAGGAGTTGAAATGTTCCAGCAGATCAGAAGTACTTAAAAAATATTCTGTTTCAATGGAGTAGTTTGAAAGGTACTTTCCTATGTGCTCACCAACTGCAATTAATCTATCAACAGATTTATTCTCCAGAAGATGCTTTACCTGAATATAAACTGCCTCAGAATGATTCCCTGGAATATCAGATAATATCAATGTACGCCGCTGATACTGGTTTTGCTGCTTCAAAAAATCAAGGGCTATTGCCAGTGAGGAAAGATCGAGACTATAAGAATCATCAATAACAGAACAATTATTGATACCATTTTTAAGTTCAAGCCGCATTCCAACCGGAATTAGCTTTTCAATCCGCTTATCTGCCTGCTCAGGCTCATAGCCCATTGCCAGCAAACTGGCCCAGCAAATAATCGCATTTTCAATAGAGGCCTGATCTGTGAAAGGGATCATTGCCTGAACGTCTTTTCCATTGAAGCGTGCCCTGAGAAACTGGAATCTTTCCTCAAGAACCTCATCATCAAAAACCTCTAAATTAGCATGCCCATGATAGTTCCAGGTGAATTTATTCTTTCCGGGTATTTTTCCTTGATAGTATTTAAGGTATTTCTCAGAATAAATAAACAGATCAACACCTTCAAAAAGTTTTAATTTCTCTCTTATTTTATCATTTATGTTATCAAAACCTTCACTATGAGCTTCTCCTATATTTGTCAGAATCCCAATGGTGGGACGGATAATCTTGGCCAGATTTTCCATCTCGCCTGCTTTGGATATACCTGCTTCAAAAATTGCAAGATCATGTTCATTATTCATTTCCCAAACTGACACAGGAACACCAATCTGTGAATTATAACTTTTAGGGCTTCTGACAATATTACTTTCAGGAACCAGAAGCTGATAAAGCCATTCCTTAACGATCGTTTTACCATTACTGCCTGTAATCCCAATAACAGGATAGCTGAATTTCGAACGATGAGCCGCTGCCAGATCCTGCAAGGCTATTAATGTATCATTTACCTTGTAGAAATTTGCATCAGGATAGGCTCCAGTATCAAATTCAGAATCAGAAATTACAAAACTTCTAATCCCGGCCTCATAAACAGCAGTAATGAAACTATGTCCGTCCCTCCTCGCTTTGAGGGCAAAAAAGAGCGCATGATTGATATCACTAAGCTTACGACTGTCGCTTAGAATAGTTCTGATCAAAATATCCTTGTTCTGAATAAAAGACTTCGCTTTGAGGATAGCTGTAAGATCTTCTGCTGAATAAAGGATATGATTCATCCTGCTAATTTCAATAAAATTTAAAGATTCTTCTCAAATATTTGCGATATTTCGATGCTTTGAAAAACGAGAACATTAAGCCGAAAATATTTAGCAGAGAACAGGCCAAACAGAAAGCCGAAAGCTATTGCGCCTACCAGGAACGATCACAATATGAGATCAGGAATAAGCTTTATGAATGGGGCTTACATCAAAAAGAGGTAGAGGAAATCATTTCTGAGCTTATTAGCCTGAATTTTTTGAATGAAGAGCGTTTTTCGATAGCTTATACCCTTGGCAAATTCAGGATCAAGGCTTGGGGCAAACTAAAGATAAAACAGGGTTTAAAACTTAAGGGAGTACCTGATAAACTCATCAGTAAATCACTTAATGCAATTGATATAGATGATTATCAGTCGAAACTTAAGCTACTATTAGAAAAAAAGTCGAGAACAATAACAGAAAAAGACCTATTTAAAAGGCATTATCTATTGAGTCGCTATGGTGCAGGCAAAGGTTATGAGAGCGATCTCATCTCAGAGCTACTGATTAACAATAAGTTATAATAATTTTTAAAAAATAATAAAAAACACTTGCCAAAATTGCTTTTGTACCTATATTTGCACTCACCAAAATGCGAAAGTAGCTCAGTTGGTAGAGCACGACCTTGCCAAGGTCGGGGTCGCGAGTTCGAATCTCGTCTTTCGCTCCAACATGAAACTCCCTCCTAACAGAGGGAATTTTTGTTTGAAATAGTGAATAATCATCTGCTCGGATGGTGGAACTGGTAGACACGCAGGACTTAAAATCCTGTTCGCCCTAAAGCGAGTGCGGGTTCGATTCCCGCTCCGAGTACAAAAGCTCTTTGGAAACAAGGAGCTTTTGTTGTTTATATACCTACCGTTTAATAAGTAGATTTTATTCCTCTCATAATTCTTTCTTAGATTCAAAAAATAATTTTCATGTTTTACACCTATATCTTACAATCTC
>CAMBFY010000177.1 GCA_945865415.1 Sphingobacterium thalpophilum | reverse complement strand
TTTTGCTTAATGGAATCAAAACCCAGTTACAGTAGTTTTACATCGAAGTTCAAAGTCAGACCAGATGATATTGATATGTTTAATCATGTGCACAACAGTACCTATTTTGACTATGTATTGGCGGCCAGATATGAGCAGATGGAAACATGTTATAAAATGCCTATGGAAGACTTTCTCAAAATGGGTTTGGGATGGGTTGTCAGATCAGCCTTTGTTGATTACAAAAGGCCGCTGGGTCTGGGAGACAATTTTACCGTAAAAACAGGGATTGAAGCCATTAACTCTAAAGGCTGCAGGGTAAAATTTGAGATCAGAATTAGCAAAACCGATAAAATAGCATGTGATGGGTGGTTTGATTATGTGATGATCAATATTAATGATGGTAAAAGTGTAAAAGTTTCTGATGAGATGATCTCCAACTACTCCATTTAGCCTTTACGATCAAGGGCCATTTCAATTAATTTGCCATAAAATTCGGAAATATCGAGTCCCGCTGCCTTAACCTGTTGCGGAATAAAACTCTGAGCCGTTTGGCCGGGGATGGTATTGATTTCCACGAAATAAAACTCTGAACTCAAATCCTGAAGGAAGTAATCAATCCGAACCATTCCCTTGCAATTAAGCTTATGATAGATTTCAGAAACTATGCGTTCTACCCTTTCTTTTTCCTCTTCAGACATTCTTCCAGGAGTTATCTCTTCGGTCGCTCCTGGTGTATATTTTGCTTCGAAATCAAAAAAATCATTGGTAGGTATTATTTCGGTACTGGGTAAAACACGAATTCCCTCATGAGTATTGTATACTCCTATTGAAAATTCCCGACCCTGGATAAATTCTTCTACAAGAACCTGATTGTCCTCATTAAATGCCTTTACTAATGCATCAGGTAGTTGATCAGCAGTTTTTACTTTACTCATCCCTATACTGCTTCCACCATTATTAGGCTTTATAAACAATGGAAGAATCAGAGAATCAAGTAAATGCTGACTTGCAGCTGAGGAGTTATCAAATAATTGTACAGATTTGGCCAAATTTAAACCCGCTATACCATTAACTATGGCTTTGGAATACCCTTTATTCATAGTTAATGATGAAGTTAGCGTATCGCAGCTAGTATATGGAATATTAAGAAGATCAAAATAACCCTGTAACTTACCATCCTCACCGGGAGCTCCATGTATCATTATAAAAGCTGCATCAAATACTATTTTAGTTCCTCCTAAGTTTAAGGAAAAGTCATTTTTATCCACTCTATGTTTTACAGAACCCGAATCAGTATAATACCATTCATCCTTTAGTATGACTATTTTAAAAACATCATATTTATTTTTGTCAATTTTACTCTCCACGAACACTGCGCTCTTAAATGATACCACGGATTCACCTGTAAATCCGCCAGTTACCAGTGCTATTGTTTTTTTCATTAGTATTAGTATCTTTTCTCAATAAATAAAATATTTAAAAAATTTACCCTTTACATCGTTGGCAAGAGCAAAATAGTTCCTCAAAGATAAATTTTAAAACAATTGAATGATTGCAGTGCTAATATTTATATTCGTTAATGCCGAACTAATATTTAATTTTGAAAATAATTACAGTTAACCACTCTGAGATTTTTTTATCACAAAACAAATGATCAGTTTCTAAGCTTATATCCTGAATTTAAAACAAAGAATTTCATAGATGAGTAAATTCATAGACTATTTACGTACGAAGACCTTTCGGAAAAATCTCATTATAGCCACAGGATCTATACTGCTGTTTCTTATTATTGTATTTTACAGTCTGGGGTTTTACACACATCATGGTGAAGGATTACCTGTTCCCAAATTGAAGGGTTTAACGATTGAAAAAGCAATTGAAATTCTTGAAGAAAAAGGATTACGATATCAGATAAATGATTCGATTTTCCTGATTGATCAGCCTCCTGGTTTAATTGTGGAACAAGATCCAGACCCAAATACAAATGTAAAAACAAACCGTACCATTTATTTAATCATCACCAGAGATGCGCCGAACATTAAATTCCCCGATATTCAGGGAAGAACATTTCTTGAGGTCCGTTCTATACTTAATAATTACCAGCTAAAAGTTGGTGATACCACTTACAGATCAGATGTTGCCAGAGATATTATACTGGAGGCATTATTTGGTGGAAACGTAATTAGCGAAGGACAGTCGATTCCCAAAGGTTCCAGTATTAATCTCGTTTTGGGAGATGGACTTGGAGCCAGTGAAGTTGATATTCCTAATTTATTAGGGTTGGATCTTAGTGAAGCAAAAATGGCTATTATGGGTTCTTCATTAAAGTTGGGAATCGTAAGCTTTGAAGGAAGGGCAGACTCAATAAATTCAAGAGTCATTAAACAATTTCCGGCAATCAGTGAAACGCTTAGTAAAGTTAGTATGGGAACACCCATTGATATAATTTTGGGTGGTGGAAATTAAGAAAACAGATATAAGTGCTTCAGAGTTCAAAATGCGGACGATTGAACCCTCATCTTTTAAGCTAATTGATGTCAGGGAACAACTTGAATTTCAAACGTTTAACCTGGGTGGCATCAATATACCATTGGGTACTTTGTTGAGCAATCCGGAAGAGATTGAAGATTGGAAAAATGAGGAACTGATTGTCATTTGCCAGCATGGTCTTCGTAGCGAGACTGCCAGAAGGTTTTTGAGCATGAATGGTTTTAATAATGTTAGAAATCTGCTTGGCGGAATTCTAGCCTTGAGGAAGTTAAATAATTGAAATTATACTATCAGAATGAATACAGAAAAGTCAAAAGGTATAAGTTTTAAGGCGAAAATTTTATTCGCAACATTAGCTTTGATAGTTATTTTTAGCGCAAGGACAGGAATCAATTATTACCTCAAATTTTTTAAACCTAATGTAACGGCTAATCAAGATTTCCTCTACATACCTACAGGTTCTGATTTTAAAGATGTATATTCAATAATTACCGCAGAGAATATCGTCAAGGATACAATTTCCTTTCTAAACGCAGCCCAAAATATGGATTACCCTGTTAAGGTAAAAGCAGGAAGATACCGTTTAAGGGAGGATATGAGTAATCGTTCTTTGATCAATATGTTAAAAGCAGGAAATCAGGAACCGGTAAAAATCTCCTTTCAAAATGTCAGGTTGAAACATACACTTGCAGGAATGATCTCCAAAAAGATTGAATGCGACTCTGCTTCAATTTCACGTTTACTTGATTCAGCTGCTTTTGTTCAAAAATATGGGTTTAATACAGAAAATGTATACACGATGTTCCTTCCAAACTCCTATGAGATTTATTGGAATTCTAACCCAGAGAAGTTCTTTCTTCGGATGAATGTAGAATATCTGAAATTCTGGAATGCCGATCGTCAAGCAAAAGCATCCCAGATGAATTTAAATCAGACAGAAGTTAGTGTACTTGCATCCATTGTAGACTCTGAAGCTTTAAATGATTCAGAAATGGCCCGAATTGCAGGTCTTTATATGAACAGGTTACAAAAAGGCATGCGTCTTGAAGCAGATCCTACAGTTATTTTTGCTGCCAATGATTTTACTATTCGGCGGGTATTAAACAAGCATTTAAGGATTAATTCACCTTATAATACTTATTTGAACAAGGGATTGCCCCCTGGACCTATTACGATGCCCAGTATAAATGCTATTGATGCCGTCTTAAACTATGAAAAGCATGATTATATCTACATGTGTGCCAAGGAAGATTTTTCAGGATATCATAATTATGCCTCAAATTTATCCCAGCATCTACAGAATGCGAAGAAATTTCAGGAAGCCTTAAATCAAAGAAATATTAAGAAATAATGTTCAGCCATAGTACTAAAATTCGTGTGAGATATGCTGACACAGACCAGATGGGTTACATGTACTATGGTAATTATGCTACATTTTACGAAGTGGGTCGTGTAGAAATGCTAAGAAGTTTGGGTTTGACCTATAAATCGATGGAAGATTCAGGTATCATCATGCCTGTCATAAACTTAAAATGTCATTACATCAAACCTGCTTACTATGATGAGGAAATTACTGTTAAGGTTTTTATTGACAAAATGCCATCACTCAGGATACATTTCAGGTATGAACTTTTTAATGAAAATGATGACCTCATCAATATGGGTGAAACGACCCTTGTTTTCATTAATCAGGATTTGAATAAAGCTTGTTTGCCTTCAGAAGAATTTCTCAACAAACTAAGAGTATATTTTGACTAATTATTAGAGATGATCTGGTTACATCAAATGCTTCTGAGATTCAGACCATATTTTATTTTAGTTGAGCGGACAAAAACAATCATACTACCAGGATTTAGCCCACTTCCACTCTATACAGTAGCCTCATTTTTCTTTCAGGAAATAGTAAAAGATGAATTGACCAACAAAGCATCTTCTTTAGCCTACAGTTTTATGCTGGCAATTTTTCCAGCAATAATCTTTTTGTTTACACTTATTCCATATGTTCCTATTGATAATTTTCAGGAGCAATTAATGAGTCTGATCGCATTGATTCTACCGGCAGAGGCTTATGCTGCTGTGAAAGTTACCTTGTTGGATATTGTAAAAAACCAAAATTCCAAACTTTTGTCTTTCGGTTTTGTGTTTGCAATCATATTCTCCACAAACGGAGTACATAATCTAATGGAGGCCTTCAATAAGTCATCACTGATTATTGAAACCAGATCATGGTTTAGGCAAAGGTTCGTCGCTCTTTACCTTACTTTAATGGTTTTATTTGCATTGATATTTGCTTTGATTGTAATGACTATGAGTGAGTACCTATTAAACATTCTTAAATCAGAATTAAGATTTAAGGAAACCTTTTGGGTTTATATGCTTAATCTGGCGAGATGGTCAATTATCATTATTCTATATTTCGTTACTATTGCACTTTTATTTCGTTATGGACCAGCACATTCAAAAAAATGGAAATTTTTTAGTGCCGGTTCATGGATGTCTACCATACTGGCGATACTTACCTTTTGGGGATTTTCATATTACATCAACAATTTTGGAAACTACAATAAAATCTATGGATCAATCGGGACGCTTTTAGTCCTGATGATTTGGTTATATCTTAATTCTCTAATTATACTTGTTGGGTTTGAATTAAATGCCAGTATAGATCTTTCAAAGCGCAGCATTAAAATTAATAAGCCTGTTTACAACCGGTTTAAGAATCAGCCGATTGAAGAAAAGCTTGAAAAAAAGACAGACCAAGATGTTTTTTAATTCTCTTACTTACTCACTTACTGTTAGTTATCCATAATAATTCAAAAAAGCTGATTTTTGTTTGGAGATTAAGCGCGGTTTTGTACTTTTGACCCCGGAGAGCTGGCAGAGTGGTCGATTGCGGCAGTCTTGAAAACTGTTGAACTGTTAAAGGTTCCTGGGGTTCGAATCCCTAGCTCTCCGCCAGACAAAATGCTATCCGCCATAGGCGGGTGGCATTTTTTGTTTTGCAGCGTCCGGAATGTATTTCGGGGAGCGCAAAAACAAAAAATGACAGTGCGATAGCGAGCGCATTTTGGCTGAAGCCTCCCCCCATCCGGGAACAGCGCAGCTAATCCCTAGCTCTCCGCCAGACAAAATGCTATCCGCCATAGGCGGGTGGCATTTTTTGTTTTGCAGACTTGCTAGTAAAATAGAGCTCCCCACAGAAGATGAGAACCTAATAAAGGGCGATCAAATAAAAATTGTTGCTACAATGACTGTCGAAAAATGTGTGTTTGTTCCGATACTGGTGAGGATTACTTTGTTTCAAAAAGATCAAAATGGCTTGATAAGCGCATTGCCTTTAGCACTATATGGGTCTAACTAATAATAGAATTTATTATCAAAAAAAGAGGCTGTCTCAAAAGAGCAGCCTCTTTTTTATGCAATAAATAGTTAATTTTATTTGCATAATACATTGGTATTCAGTATATTGATGTATGAAAAGCAATCG
>CAMBFY010000176.1 GCA_945865415.1 Sphingobacterium thalpophilum | reverse complement strand
GGGATCCATTGAACAAGATGCTGATATGGTGCTATTCCTTTATCGTCCGGAATATTACGGATTAACTGAAGATGAACAGGGAAGATCAACCATTGGAATTGGCGAAGTAATTGTGGCTAAGCATAGAAATGGCGAAACGGGAACAGTTCCTTTAAGATTTGTTGGCAAATATGTAAAATTCATAGACCTTGAAGAGGATTTCAGCAATGCCGGTTCAAATAATCCAAATCCTTTTGCGGGTATAAGTCCTTCACAGGATTTTGAGAAATCAAATAATTTTATAATCCGCCCCTCCAGAATGGATGACCTGGATGATGAACAACTATTTTAAAATTTCGATTGTTTTTTTTAAAGAATTAAACCTAAACATACTGCCCCTATAATGATCAGTGGTGTTCTGATTTTAGTGAATGTCAACAAAAGAAAGGTAATTAAGATCAGGCTCACCGAAAGGTAGTTAATTCCAACCGGAAGAATCAATAAAATAAATGCGGCGCCCATAAATCCTACAGTAACAGCATTTATACCCGATAATGAATTCTTTATTCTGGTTATTTTCTTCAAATCATTCCAAAAAGGGACTATAAATAAAATCAGGATTAAACCGGGTAAATTAATTCCAAGAACACCAATAATACTACCCATAATCTGCCCAGTAACACTTGCTCCAGAATTTTTCATAGTCATTCCACCAACAAAGGAAGTAAAAGAAAAAGTTGGTCCCGGAAGTGCCTGTTGAAATGCATAGCCTGAAAGGAATTGATCCGAAGTAAGGTAACTTTTCATCTCCACAAATTCGGTATGCATAAACGGCACCAAAACCTGACCGCCCCCAAAAATCATAATACCATTACGGTAAAAATTTTCAAACAAACGGATCGGCAAACTAAAGGGAGATGTACGATTTATAATTGCACCCAAACCGGCAAACAATAATAAAACCCCAATGAAATATGCAATCTTCTTAGGATTGATGTTTGAAAAAAGCCTCACTCTGAGATCATTTTCTTCAACTTCCTTATTAATACTGGAAGAGACAATACCCCCAATCAAAATAAGAATTGGAAATGCGTAAGCATTTCTCAGGAGTAATGTAGCAAATAATGAACCCAATGCCAACCAAATTGATGTTTTTGATTTCAATATCTTCTCCCCAAAAGAGTATGCAGCATAAGCTACAATTCCTACAGCTACCGGCTGAACAAATTGAAGTACCTGAGTAAACTTCTCCATTTCACCTAAAAAAGAATAACTCAAAACTGCAAAACACATCAATACCGAAGATGGTAATATCCAGATAATAAATGCACTGATTGCAATTGGAAGTCCGCCAACCTTATATCCAATTCCAATTAATGTTTGAGTAGAAGAAGGTCCCGGAAGTATTTGGGTAAGTGCATTCAGCTCTAATAATTCACTTTCAGAGATATATTGACGTTTTTTTACGAAATTTTTAAGCATCATGCCTACGTGTGCCTGCGCCCCACCAAATGCAGTCAGTGTAAACCATATTACATCAAAAAGAAAAATAAGCTGACGTATTCTATTCATAAAAATTAATCGTCTTCGTAATTTAATCCATTTGCTGAATTGAAAACCGATTGTAATTCCGAAAAAGCGTGCATATCACCTATTTTTCGCGCAATATCCATACCCTTTTTGTAAATCAGAATCGCTTCTGTTTTTCTGTTTATGATTTCATAGAATTTACCCAAATGATAATAAGTTCCAATATAGTCGGGATGATTTATGATTAAATCTTCAAAATAAAACAAGGCCTTTTCATGGTCCTTCGCATTAAAATACTCTGTTGCAAGCGCATATTTTAAAAAAGGATCATTAGGTTCATTTTTAAGAAAATCCAAAAGCTTTTGTAAACGTGTATGTTGCATTTTAATTTGGCATTTTTGAGTAGATTTGCAAAAACAGAATTAGATATGAAGATATTAGTTTGTGTCAGTAACGTTCCAGATACCACTACAAAAATAACTTTTAACGGCGATAATACCCAATTCAATACCACAGGAGTTCAATATATTTTGAATCCTTACGATGAAATTGCCCTCGCCTGCGCCATTGAGTTAACTGAAGGTGATAAAGGTACTGTGACCATTATACATGTTGGAGAAACTAATTCTGAGCCAACCATAAGAAAGGCACTTGCAATTGGTGCAGATGATGCAGTAAGGATCAATTCAGCACCAAGAGATGCCTATTTTGTTGCAGCACAAATTGCCGATTATGCCAGAAATAAAGGTTTTGAAATGATACTTACAGGACGGGAATCAATTGATTACAATGGTTCTCAACTCGCTTCAATGATTGCTGAATTATTGGATATCCCATCTATTTCAATCATTAAAAAATTAGAAATTGAAGGAAATAAGGCGAATCTTGTCCGTGAAATAGAAGGTGGTAAGGAAATGTTAAATGTTTCATTCCCGTTTGTTGCAAGTTGCGCCGAAGGTGTAGCTGAACCGAAGATTCCTAATATGCGTGGAATTATGTCTGCAAGGACAAAACCTTTAATAGTAGTTGAGGCTTTTTCTGTTGAAAAGCTGGTCGATTTCAAATCTTATGCTACACCTGCACCTCGCGGTTCAGTTACAATGCTTGGAACAGATGAAACCGAAAAGTTGATTGACCTATTACATTCAAAATCAAAAGTTATTTAGAGCTATAAACTAATTAATACAATCTAAGGCTAAAAAGAAAAATATATGTCAGTTTTAGTATACGTAGAAAATGCAGAAGGCAAATTTAAGAAATCCATCTTTGAGGTAGTTTCCTATGCAGCTGCCATTTCAGAACAGATGAATACAGAATTGATCGCAATTTCAATAGGAAATGTCAATCAGGATAATTTAGTCAATCTGGGTAAATTTGGCGCATCTAAAGTGCTCAATGTTTCAAATGATAAGTTAAAGTCCTTTGTTAATCAGGCCTATGCTTCAATAATTGCTGAAGCAGTGCAAAAAGAAGGTTCAACAGTCATAGTGCTATCCAATTCATTCAGCGCCAAAGGCCTTGCGCCTCGTATTGCTGTGAAACTAAAAGCAGGACTTGCCGATTCTGCTGTTGACTTACCTGAAATCGAAAATGGTAAATTTTTAATTAAGAAAACAGCATTTTCAGGAAAGGCATTCGCAACAGTTGAACTCATTTCTTCAATTAAGGTTATCACATTAAATCCAAATTCATACCAATTAAAAGAAATTGGAAGTGCAGCTAAAGTGGAAGATTTCACTCCTGAATTTAAGGAATCTGACTTTCGTACAATGATCACTGATATTGTCCGGGCAAGTGATAAAATTGCATTACCTGATGCTGAACTAGTAGTATCAGCAGGCAGGGGAATGAAAGGCCCGGAAAATTGGGCTATGATAGAAGAATTAGCTTCTTTGTTAGGGGCGGCTACGGCTTGTTCCAAACCAGTTTCTGATGCAGGATGGCGACCTCATGAAGAACATGTCGGACAAACCGGTATTGCTGTGAGTCCTAACTTGTATATAGCTATTGGTATTTCCGGGGCAATACAACACCTTGCAGGTGTCAGTTCATCTAAAACTATCGTTGTAATCAATAAAGATCCGGAAGCTCCTTTTTTTAAAGTAGCTGATTACGGAATCGTTGGTGATGCCTTTGATGTATTGCCCAAATTAATAGAGTCGGTAAAGGCTTATAAATCAATTTCATAATCATCCGGGCAATTTTGAGTTCTTTTAATTTTGAGCGAATTTAATGAAGAAACTAAAATTAGATATTGTAGGTCTTTCTTATAGTCAAACCCAGTCAGGGGCTTATGCTCTTGTACTAGGCGAAATCAATGGCCGCAGAAGACTTCCCATCATTATTGGAGCTTTTGAGGCACAGGCAATTGCCATTGAAATTGAGAAGATGACCCCAAGTCGTCCCCTGACTCATGATCTATTCAAATCATTAGCAAGCTCTTACAGCATAAACATTCAGGAGGTGATCATCTATAATCTTATTGACGGAATATTTTTTGCCAAATTAATTTGTTATGATGGTAAAAAATCTTCTGAGATAGATGCAAGAACGTCTGATGCAATTGCCCTGGCTGTAAGATTTGATTGTCCAATTTATACCTATGAATTTATCTTAGCTACTGCTGGTATCGTTATAGAAGGCAATGAGTTTGTGTTTTTAGAGAACATAGAAGCTCCATCTGAAGAAAAAGCTGTTACTACAAGTATAAATTTCAGCTCACTTACTGAAGATGAATTGAAAACGAAACTAAAGAATGCCTTAGCTGATGAAGCCTATGAAAAAGCTGCTAAGATACGTGATGAACTTTCGAGGAGAAAATCTTCATAATTTTCTTTAAAAAGTAGTTTTTCTAATTCTTATTTCTAAATTTCACATTTTAATCAGAATTCAATATTCCTATGGAGAGATTTACCGGTCTGATTGGTGTTGTACTCATTTTTGCAATTGCCTTCCTGATGTCAAATAACAGAAAAGCAATAAATTACAAGCTGGTCTTTTCCGGTTTGGCCATTCAAATTTCCCTTGCAATATTTATACTTAAAATCCCTGTTGGAAAAAGTATTTTTGCCTGGCTTGGAGTTGCAGTCACAGAAATTCTCAATTTTTCTCAGGCTGGAGCTGCATTTGTTTTTGGTCCATTGGTCAATACTGCTAATATGAGTAAGGCTTTTGGAAACGGCAATGAGTTTATTTTCTTCTTTAATATTATTCCTACAATCATATTTGTAGCAGTATTAGTCAGCATTGCCTATTATCTGGGAATTATGCAGCGTATTGTTAAGTTTATAGCGTACATAGTCTACAAATTAATGGGGGTTTCAGGATCTGAAGCACTTTCAAATGTAGCTAGTGCATTTGTTGGACAAGTTGAAGCACAGATTATGATCAAACCGTATTTAAAAGGGATGACAATGTCTGAATTATTAGCATCAATGACAGGTAGTATGGCATGTATTGCTGGTGGTGTGATGGCCGTCTATATTGCTTTGGGTGTACCTGCTGAGTACTTAATAGCTGCAAGCTTAATGGCTGCGCCAGCCGCATTGGTTATTTCTAAGATCGTGTGGCCTGAAACAGAGATCTCTGAAACCAAAGGAAGAGTATCTTTAGAAATCAAAAAGACTAATGCAAATCTGGTGGATGCCATCTCACATGGAGCAAGTGATGGATTAAAAGTAGGATTGAATGTTATAGCAATGCTGATTGGTTTCATTGCAATCATAGCATTGGTTGATTTTGTGCTTGGAAAAATTGGATATGGCCTGCATAGTCTTGGTTTGACTCTATCTTTTATTGGAATTAACTTACAGACACTTAGCTTAAATCAAATTTTGGGTTCACTTTTCTCCATTTTTGCTTATACAATGGGGGTACCAGGCAAAGATATACAGATAGCAGGATCATTAATGGGTACCAAAATGGTGATTAATGAATTTGTAGCTTATCTTGATCTTGCAAAAATCAAAGCAACTCTTGATCCTAAAACTATTTTGATCACAAGTTTTGCTTTGTGTGGTTTTGCGAATTTCAGTTCTATAGCAATTCAGGTTGGAGGAATTGGAGAATTGTCGCCTGAAAGAAGGACTGACCTTGCAAAACTTGGAATGAGAGCACTAATATGTGGTACACTTGCCTCCTACCTATCTGCAACCATCGCAGGAATTTTAATGTAATTATGATAATGCAACAACATAAAATCGGGAATTTAAGAGTTTTAAACCCTAAATCAGAAAAATAAACTCCGTTAGATTTCACTCTCGGAGTTTTTTTTTCTTCTGATTTAGGGTTTCAAACTCTTAAATTCTCGATTTTATGTTGTTGCAACATCATAATTACATTAAGATTCCTGCGATGGTTGCAGATAGATAGGAGGCAAGTGTACCACATATTAGTGCTCTCATTCCAAGTTTTGCAAGGTCAGTCCTTCTTTCAGGCGACAATTCTCCAATTCCTCCAACCTGAATTGCTATAGAAC
>CAMBFY010000175.1 GCA_945865415.1 Sphingobacterium thalpophilum | reverse complement strand
AGAACCTTTTAAACTTTGGCTGGCTAAAGTAGCCTCAGAAAGGTTGGATGAAATGCAGGATCCAGAATTGAGTATCGACAGGGCTTTGGAAAACTATATGAATTTGGGCTATTCAGAAAAGTGGATAAACCAACGCTTAAAAAGTATTGAAATAAGAAAAGAATTAACTGATGAATGGAAGAAAAGAGGTTTGAAGGAAGGTCAGCAATTTGCAATATTGACCGATATAATTACTAAAGCCTGGGCGGAGAGAGAGGGATTAATTTCATTGATCCACAATGGGGGAGCCAGCAAAAAAATGCTGTCGCTCCGTTACTCTTCGCTACCGGCATTTTTTGTGTCCAGCTTTTACGAGCTAAGGCTCGCAACGCTAGAAACAAAAAATGCCGCCCGCCTATGGCGGACAGCATTTCTTTGCGGAGAGAGAGGGATTCGAACCCTCGGTACCGTTGCCAGTACGACAGTTTAGCAAACTGTTCCTTTCGGCCACTCAGGCATCTCTCCGTTATTCTTAAGGTACTACATTATGGACTCTTGCTTTTCCTGTATTTTAATCCCGAACTTTCAGGATTCCTTTTGATCAACAGGCATCTCTAATTTGAGATAAAAAAACCTCTTTCGAGGATGCAAATATAGTAATTCACATAGGCTGTCAAAAAATATTTTCAATGAATATGCTTTTTATTTATACTTTCTGGTGAAGGTCCTGTAATAAAGCATATAAATCTTTGAAATTCTGTGAATTAAGTCATTAGGTATCAATAATATATTCAATTCGAACATGATAAATACCCATTAACATGGTTTTAAAAATCATTTTAATGGTATCTATATCCTTCAGGGTGATGTCACTGTCATTGAGCTGATCCTGATTTAATTTATAATCAATGATGCGCTCAACAAGATCACTAATGCTCGACTCATCAGGCTCTTTTAAACTTCTTGATGCTGCTTCAACCGAATCAGCAAGCATCAGCACAGCCGTTTCTTTTGAAAAGGGGATAGGACCCGGATATCTGAATATATTTTCATCTACAAACTTCTCGGGGAAATTTTTAAGAAATGACTGGTAAAAATAATCAACCCTGGTATTTCCATGGTGTGTCCTGATGAAATCGATCAACATCTCAGGTATCTGATGCCTGCGGGCAATCTCCACTCCCTGATTGACATGCTGAATGATTATCTGTGCACTTTTCTCATAAGAAATGGAATCATGCGGATTGATACCCCTTAACTGGTTTTCGATGAAAAATTGCGGATTTACAATTTTACCAATATCGTGATATAAAGCTCCGGCTCTGACCAATAAGGCATTTCCGCCAATTTTAAAAATTGCAGCTTCCGCAAGATTGGCCACCTGCAATGAATGTTGAAAGGTTCCCGGTGCCTTAAAGGCCAAATCGCGTAATAATTTGGAATTCGTATTGGTTAGCTCCATCAAAGTAACATCTGAAGTTATTCCAAACATCCGCTCAAATGCGTAAATCATTGGATAGGCAAGGAGCGATAATAAAACACTGAAAATAAAGGGTACAAAATTTATCCATTCAATTTCACGGAACGAACCATCCCTGATCAGGGAAATACCAAGGAAAACGATAAAATAATTTAAAAGAATTAATAAGGCAGATATCAGGAATTGTTCCCTTCTAATGAGGTTCTTTATACTGTAAATTGCAACCATACCCGCAGTAATTTGCAAAAAAGCAAACTCAAAACTATTGGGAACAAAGAAACCAGCAATCAAAACAACCAGCAGATGAATGTTTTTCGCTAAGCGGGTGTCAAAAAGGATTCTAATAATTATGGGTACAATACAAAACGGAATGTAGTAAACACTCGGTGCTTTAATTCTGATCGTCCACGATAAGGTTAAAAGCATTCCGGTAATCACTAATAAAATCAATGAGATTTGCCGGTTATCCGCATAAATATCCTTTCTGAACAAAAAGAGAAAAACCATCAATAATGAAATAATCAGACCCACCAATAGCAGCTGACCTAAAAAAATCAATTTTCTGTCGCCTGCAACTTTTGCATCTTCTTCATAGGCAGATCTTAACGATTCTAATTTCTGGTAACTATCGGCATTGACCATGGTGCCATTTGCTATAACCAACTCACCTTCCTGAACCATACCTCTGGTTCTTGAAATACTAGTTAAAGCCTGCTCTTCCAGTTTCTCAGTTAGAATTTCATTGTAAACATAATTTGCACGGAGATGATTTAAAATCAATTTTAAAAGCCAATCTGGATTCCTGATTTTAAAATCGACTTTAATTTGTTGTTTGATAAACTGTGTTGCACTGCTTATCGTGTAGGCATCAGCCGTGTTCAATGGGGTTGAAGTGTTATTATTGAGAAGACTAAAATTATAATTTGGCCCATTTCGCTGATACTTTAATACCGGGTTGATGATTCCCCTTTGGTAAATTTTCTCCAGTAAATGATTACCCAGATATTGGTATCTTTCTTTAAGCGTATTGTCTATACCCGAACTGATCCATTTAGACTCAAATTCGGAATTAAATGCCTCCATGGAAGTAGATGAAACCTCAGAATCATAGCGATATACCGGTAAAACCGAATGGAGCACTTCGTTTTTATCTTCTTCGATCTCTTCATTTGTTTTTTGAATCGCGTAATTATATGGCGAATAGAGATCTTTCTGCATCCAGGTTTTCCCTTTTTCATATTCAAACCTAAATCTTACCTGTTTTGGAAGGAATATGGTGACCACAAACACGCACAGAACCATCATCACAAACTTCAGGTTGGAACTGTATTTGCGATATAAAATAAGATGCAGCTTTTTCTTAAATCTTGCCAAAGGGATTTTTTCTTCCAAATTTAACAAATTAACTGGGATGGGTAAAAACTAGCCTGCTGTTTAAACAGATTTGATGCACCATTAAAACTGATTATTAAATAAATAATCACAAAAAGTACTCTTTAGTTTGAGTTTTTGGTATGTTTTTATACTTTTGTCGAACAATGCGCCCATAGCTCAGCTGGATAGAGCAACGGTTTTCTAAACCGTAGGTCTTAGGTTCGAATCCTAATGGGCGTACCACGTAAATAAGGCTTCCTGGTAAACTAGGGAGCCTTTTTCTTTGAGATCTACTCTAACTTCTACTATCCCAATCTGACTGTAACTGACTGTAACTGACGTTCCTGTGACGGTAATTTCATCGCTACTTCTCAAAGTTAATAGAATTCCATCCAGCATCTTAGCAAAAGACAGAGTTTAAATTGGACTATGATGTATGATATTTCATTCAATGAGACTTTTATACCAAGTTAGCGAATGATATATCATTCATATCTTCTTTTGTTCAATAAAATAGTTTATATTTGAAAGAAAAATTATTCATTAAAATCAAAATAAATACATTATGACTGACTTATCATACAAAAATAGGCTATCTATGAGTGATAATGCTTTATCCAAACAAATAGGTGCATTTATAAAACACCAAAGGATGGAGCAGAACAAAACTCAGAATATAGTGGCAGAAGCTGCCGGCATAAGTCGCTCTACCCTCAGTTTGCTCGAAAGAGGTGAAACTGTCACGCTGGCAACCCTCATTCAGGTGCTTCGTGTATTGGACCAATTACGAGTAATGGAGGCCTTTGATGTTCAGCAAAGCATAAGTCCGATGGCATTGGCCAAAGCTGAAAAGCAAAAACGAAAAAGAGCCAGGAATACAAATACTAACAACCAAGAAGAAGCAAATTGGTAAGAATGAAAACAGCTTATGTAAAAATATGGGGTGAATTAGTAGGCGCTGTGGCTTGGGATGATGCTGCAGGCTATGCCACTTTTGAATATGATTCCAAATTCAAAAGCAAAGGGTGGGAATTGGCTCCATTACAAATGCCAATTAAGGAAAATAAAAGCAGCTTTAACTTTCCGGCATTACGAAAAAGGAATGACCCAACCTTAGATACCTTTAAGGGCTTGCCAGGCCTATTGGCAGATGTATTACCCGACAGATATGGGAACGAACTCATCAATTTGTGGTTGGCACAACAAGGCCGGCAGTTGGATAGCATGAACCCCGTTGAAATGCTTTGTTTTATAGGCACAAGAGGTATGGGAGCATTAGAGTTTGAACCAACTACCTTAGAGGAAAGCAAACAAACTTTCTCTTTAGAAATAGATCGTTTGGTGGATATTGCCCAAAAGATACTATCCAAAAAGGAAGCATTTATTACCAATTTGAAAGCGGATGAAGAAAAAGCTATTATGGAAATTTTGCGAATTGGCACATCTGCCGGTGGTGCAAGACCAAAAGCCGTAATAGCATACAACGAAAAAACAGGTGTTGTAAAATCTGGCCAATCAAATGCTCCAAGAGGATTTGAGCACTGGTTAATTAAATTGGACGGAGTGAGCGATGTGCAGTTAGGAACTAGTAAAGGATATGGCAGAGTAGAAATGGCTTATTACAAAATGGCTATTGCCTGTGGTATTGACATGATGCCATCCAGATTAATGGAAGAAAATGGTCGGGCACATTTTATGACCAAGAGATTTGACCGTGATGGTGGTTCAACTAAACATCACATCCAAACATTTTGTGCGATGAAGCATTTTGATTACAACCTCGTAACAAGTTTTAGTTACGAGCAGCTTTTTCAAACAATGAGAGAATTGAAATTGACCTATTCCGATGCCGAACAATTGTTTCGGAGAATGGTATTTAATGTAGTGGCACGAAATTGCGATGATCATACCAAAAACTTTGCATTCCGTTTAAAAAAGGACGGTAAATGGGAATTAGCACCTGCATATGATATGTGCCATGCCTATCAACCTAAACACCAATGGGTAAGTCAGCATGCATTGAGCATAAATGGTAAAAGAAGCAATATTACAAAAGAGGACTTGATCGTAATTGGAAAATCAATAAAGAATAAAAAAGCTGCAGCAACAATCGATGAGATAAGCGATACGGTAAGCAAATGGAAAACCTTCGCAGATGAAGTAAAGGTCTTGCCTAAACTGAGGGATGAAATAAACGACACTTTAATTAGATTATAATCATGCTTTATAGACTTCAGCTATGAGTCAGGGTCTGTTCTCTAAGCCAAGTAAAAAACAAGCTAAAGCTCCAAACATGCCTATGTCTTTACGGGCGAACTGCTGTGCGGTTACTTAATTTTTATTTTCAGAAGGGGAGGAGATTTTTTTTAATTCAATTTTGTCTGGGTGGGAAAGGTGGAAGCTCTTTAAAAAGCTTTGGTTTAGCATGGGCTTGTGCAGCTTTTAAATGTGCTTGCAAAATGCATTGGCTCATTCATTATTTTATCTTATCCCATCTTCCTTTAAATTCATCTCCATTCACAGATGACAAATTCAATATACCTCTTGTTTCATATTGCTTCACTCTGCTTTTAGCTTCCTTTCCTGTGCAGATGTAATATTCCGGTTCTGCCATTTTATCGCCATTTAAATTCACAAACACATAAAAATGGTCAGTATGTACTTTGTCTATCATCATTGGCCAACCTACATTCTTCTTTTTGTAAATTGCTTTAACCTGAATAATAAACTGCAAATTATCTTTCTCGGCTAAAATGTCTATGGCTTTTGCATTACCCATTGTAATACCAACGCTATAGCCTCTCCTTAATAATTCTGCCGCAACAAAATACTCACCTGAAAGACCTGTACTGCTAGATTGTATTTCTGCCATCGTTTTTATTTCTTAATTCACCTTCACCTGTCCATTCATCAACATAGGCAATAGCCAATCACGCAGTTCGGTGAGTTTTTGGTTTTGGAAAATATTTTCTCTTATCATTTTATAAAAAGGTGAAACAGCCGTTTCAAAATTTTTAGAAACTGTTTCATCTGGCAATATGATAGATATATCTTTTAAAAATTTATAATGCCTAGCATAGCCATAATTGGACAAGTCAATCTTTACAAGTGTGTTGAAGAATAAATGTTGAGGCATTCTTTTGTTATTGGATAACATAACCTG
>CAMBFY010000174.1 GCA_945865415.1 Sphingobacterium thalpophilum | reverse complement strand
ATGCCTTCTTTCCGAGCCTTAAGCGTAATTGGAACCCCGTGTTCATCAGATCCGCAAACAAATATCACATCCCTTCCTTTTGATCTAAGATACCTGACATAAATATCTGCGGGAATATATACACCTGCCAAATGTCCGATATGAACCGGACCGTTTGTATAAGGAAGTGCGGCAGTGACTGTATATCTTTTGAATTTATTATGTCCCAAAATCAGAATAGTTAGATGTTTTTATTATTTGTAAAGATAAAGTCTAAGGATCTAAATTACTAATCCCATTAGAGTTCAATTTGTTGTGAATCTAATTTGTAAATTTGACCCAATCAGGCTTAAAAAACTTTAAATATATTGCTGGTAAAGTATATCCTCAATAATCTTAAGTGGAACGCTAGAAATTGACAAAGGAAAATAATAATTCTAAAACTCCCACTTATCTGCAGCCCGGAGACACTGTGGCGATTACATGCCCTGCAAAAAAACTTCCTCGAAATATTGAAGATGCTGTAAAACTTCTCAAATCCTGGGGTTTAAATGTCATTCTTGGGGACACTGTTGATGCTTCCTGGAACCAGTTCGCCGGAGATGATAATCTGCGTACCTCTGATTTCCAGCGATTTCTTGATGATTCCTCTGTTAAAGCCATTTTTGCAGCGCGGGGAGGATATGGAACAATCCGCATCATCGACCGTCTTGATTTCTCCGGATTCAGTAATCATCCAAAATGGATCATAGGATTCAGTGACATCACTGTTCTTCATAGCCATATTCAGGCGGTATATCAAGCTGAAAGTATACACGGACAAATGCCATTGACCATCAGAGAAGGTTCAGAAATTTCATTAGAAACATTAAGAAAAGCCCTTTTCAACGAAGAAATCAATTACACTTACAAGAGTCAGGCAAATAACCGAAGCGGAGAAGCCGAAGGAATATTAATTGGGGGGAATCTGACTTTGCTTGTAATGATGGCAGGATCAGTTTCTGAACAAGATTTTTCAGGTAAAATCCTCTTTCTGGAAGATGTTGGAGAATACCTTTATTCCATTGACCGTATGATGTGGAACCTGAAACGGTCAGGGAAGTTGAATAATCTTAAAGGATTAATAATCGGGGGTTTTACGGAACTTAAGGATAATGATATCCCATTTGGCCAAACTGTTGAAGAAATAATCCTGGAGAAAGTTAAAGAGTTTAATTTTCCGGTTTGCTTCAATTTTCCGGCAGGTCATATCACAGATAACCGCGCTTTAATTTTTGGAAGAATGAGCAGGTTACAGGTTGATGGACATCAGGTTCATCTGAGTTATCCGGGTAATGAATTTCAATAGTTTTTAAAACATAATTAATATAAAAATCACAATGGCATTATTTGACTCATTAAGTAAATACAGAAATACAGGTTTATTAATTATTAGAATTGGTCTAGGTGCTATGTTTATGCTACATGGATATCCAAAACTTCTAGGCGGTGTGGAACAATGGGAGTTAATTGGTGGGGCAATAAAGTATACGGGAATAGATTTTTTATTTGTATTATGGGGCCTGTTAGCGGCTTTAACAGAAACTTTTGGGGGATTTTTAATACTGCTCGGATTAACTTTTAGACCAGTTTGCCTACTACTTGCCTTTACTATGGCCATTGCAGCTAGTTCGCATCTTAATAATAATGAAGGTTTTATGAGCGCTTCACACGCTATTGAAATTGGTATTGTTTTCTTTGGCCTGGCTTTTATTGGTCCCGGGACTTATAGTGTGGATAAGAAGTGAAGGTTTTATAAATTGTGCTATTAATTCTAAACTAGATAGTGAATTAACTGTATCAGTCAATCATACGCAATTGCCGAAGTTGAAAAACAAAACGAACAAACTTTGTAGAAGTTTTTTCTACCCTTAAATAGATTTGGTTTATTTCAATTGAGGAATAAATGAAATACAAGTAATCCGAAAATTACCGTTACAAATTTTTACAACAAGGTATAATGGAAACAAATGGTATATTTTAGAAATAATAAACTGTAAATCAATAATTTAATTTTTATTCGTGAAAAAATCTATACTGCCTATTTAAGGATATTTTCAGTTATTAATCTGATAAATAAGCTTATGATCAGCTATAAAATAGTTTTATTGTCCTACCATAAATACTGCGTTGCTGAACAGTAATTTGCCGTTTTCCCAAAATCCTCTGAATAAAGGATTGTCAGCCAAATAAACAACTGAACCATTCCCGATTTCCTGAACCCCAAAGATCAAACCATCGGTTAATTTTTTCTTTGCCTGTACCCCTACAAAACCAGTAACGTAATTATCCTTTTTTATCACGCCTACATTCCATCCACCAGTGAGGTATTTATAAACCTTATCATCGAGCTTTAAACTGTAATAAAAATTTGGAAAACCAAATCCCAATGGATGAGTATTATCCAAATCCACCTTATAAATAGCTCCCGGAATATTTGAACTTACATTCTCCCTTTCTCTTTGCTCATAAGATTTCAGATCCTCATAAATATCCTTATCTCCCTTTTTAGCATCCTCCTTATTTTTGAGATCAAAACCCTTTTTACCGGCAAGCTCTGAAACTGCATTTTTCATGGCAATAAGTTTACCCCCACCACGAATCCATTGCAGCATTTTCTCATTTCCCAGGTCAGAATAATTGCCATCAGGATATATAAGCACATCAAACTCGTTCCAGTTGATCATATTCAGATCCTGCGGCCTTACAACCGTAACAGGATATCCAATCTCCTGTTCGAAAAAATGCCATATCTCACCCAAAGAGAGTGAAGAAACAGACTCTCCACCTACAACAACCACCTTGGGTTTCTTTATAAAACGTACTTTACCAGATCCAAGATCTGCTCCCTTATCTACAAATGCCGTTTGGATTGCAAAAAGGCTGATACCTGATTTTTTTGCAATTTCATTTACCGTTTTTTCAAATCCACCTTGTATAATGCTATTACCGTTTCTGGTAATAATCAAGGAGCCTGCATTAAAGCGCCTTCCTGAAGTTTCAAATGGAATTTCAGAATACCTGACTTTGATACCATTGTTCAGTAATTCAGATAGAAATTTTACATCAGCAATAGAATTCCAATTTGCGATATAGGCCACAGGATTTGAAACCATAGAAGCCGATACAGTACTTTCCGGGATAAAGCTAGTTTCCGGTTTGATAGATTCTTTTGTGGCATAAGCCTGTAGTCCATGAGCATAAGGTAATGACCAGGCAGTAATATCATAAGTTGCCGAATCTGATACGAAGGTAATTGGCTCAAACAAAACTTTCAAAAGTACTGATTTGGGTTGATGGGCACTAAGAACCATATCTGTTTTATCAACCCTGAAGCTTTCTGATTTCCCATTAAAATAATTATAACCCTGAGCCCCTTTGGAAACCCCAAAACCAAATTCAATTCCATTCCTTTGAAGCAGTAGAGCAAGAGATTTGATCTTTTCAGTATTATCGCCCTTAATAATGTAGGATTTGAATTCTCCCCGAGGATTTGATTTACTTTGGCTAAAATAATTCCTGAATTCTGTAATTGCTTTTTCGGAATTTTGAGAAGTTGCCTCTAAAGTTGAAAGCCCCGAGGTATGATGATGGTCAATACGATCCTTTAATGTTAAGGTATCGCCTTCAGCATTAATTACTGCTAGTCCAGCTCTACCAGAACCTCCTTGCTCATAGGTCATACCTATTGAACCATTATAAACCGGATAAGTATCACCATAAGAAGGATAAAGCAAATCAAAATTCTCACGGGTAAAATACATCCATCCATTCTGATCGAAGTAGCGCGCATTATTCTTGCCTATGATAGTTTGAAATTCCAGTTGCCATTTACTAATGTCCTGATGATAAGGTTCTGCTGCCGGAGCAAAATAATATGGACTATTTATTCCCTGTTCATGAAAATCGACATGAACCTGTGGTAGCCATTTGTTATAAACTGCAAGCCGTTGGCGTGATTCAACCTGACTTTGCCATACCCAATCTCGGTTCAAGTCAAAATAATAATGATTGGCTCTACCTCCAGGCCATGGTTCCATATGCTCACGGGCGAATGGAAGAGCATCGGGAACTGCATTTTTTATCGGATTATAAAAATTAACATAGCGTTCCCTTCCATCCGGATTTAAACAAGGATCCAGAATGACCAGGGTGTTCTTTAACCATGCTTTTGTACGTGCATTTGCCGGATCAAGCAGATCAAAAACGGTTTGCAAGGAAGCTTCTGTAGATACAGATTCATTACCATGAACATTGTAGCTAAACCAAACCAATACAGGCTGATCTTTTAAAACTTCTGCAGGCTTTAACATGTTTAAGCCATCTTTTATGCCGGTTAGACTCATATTATTAATCCGAATCTCCTCAAGGCGGGAAATATTGGAATCCGAACCAACGAAAGCAAGAAACAAGGGACGGCCTTCATTTGTTTTACCATACTCCTGTAATTTGATATTCTTTGAGACAGTAGTCAGGTATTTATAATAGTCAACTACTCTGTAATGTGGTGTAAACTGATCTCCCAGCTTATAACCAAGAAATTCTGATGGGGATTGAATTTTTTGAGTAAAACCATTCCATTGTATTCCTGTTAAAAGGAGAAGCAAAATAATATATTTCTTCATTTAGAATTTTGTATTTATAAAGGGTTTATGCAATAGTAAAATAAAAGAAATAAAATTGCCCGGGCCATATAAAGTAGATTAAAGAGATAATTGTGCAAACAATTGTTCAATGAAGCCGCTTTCAATACCAAAGTAAATGTTTCGAATGTACGAGTCAATCGCATAAATAGCAAATTCTTCGCATCAGAGCGACAAAAGTATTATTATTGTATCAAGCTATCCAAAATGAATATTGAACAACTATATCAGATATACAGGAAGCACCCTGTAATTTGTACCGATACAAGAAAAATCAGTGATTCCTGCCTCTTTTTCGCTTTAAAGGGTGATAATTTCAATGGAAATGAATTTGCACTTCAGGCGATTGAAACCGGTGCTGCATTCGCAATAATAGATGATCAAAAATATGCTGTAAATGAGCATTTTATACTTGTTGCAGATGTTCTCGAAACACTTCAGGATCTTGCCAGATTTCATAGAAAGATGCTCATCATTCCCGTAATTGGAATTACAGGAAGCAATGGAAAAACTACCACCAAAGAGCTGATCAAATCGGTTCTTTCACAGAAGTTCAGAACTTATGCTACTGAAGGAAATTTAAATAACCACATAGGTGTTCCATTAAGCATCTTATCCATAACCAACGACTGTGAAATTGCGATCATTGAAATGGGTGCTAACCATCAGAAAGAAATCAGTTTTCTTTGTGAAATTGCTCAACCTACTCATGGTCTAATTACAAATATCGGGAAAGCACATCTGGAAGGATTTGGTGGGATTGAAGGAGTCAGAATTGGGAAGGGAGAGCTCTATCAATTCATTTCCGAAACCGGAGGTACAATATTCATAAATGCTGATAATCCTGTTTTAAAAGAAATGTGTAATGTACGAGGCGTTCTAAATACAGAAAGTTATGGTTCTGCCAAAGACAATTTCATAAGTGCAGCACTCAAAACCTCTTCGCCATTTCTAGTAATTGACTGGATGACTAAGAGCGAATCTTCAAAGAATCTTTCTTATACAGCAGAATCAAATTTACCGGGAATCTATAACTTTGATAATATAGTTTGTGCAATTTGTATTGGCAGCTATTTCAAACTTAGTCCCGGTCAAATCAATTCAGGTATCAGCTCATACCATCCACTCAATAATCGCTCTCAGTTATTAAAATCTGATAAAAACACAATAATCTGCGACTATTATAACGCTAATCCAAGTAGTATGCTGGTAGCTTTAGATAATCTTGAATCGGTGAATGCGACTTCAAAGGCAATGATTTTAGGTGACATGTTTGAATTAGGAAAGGAAGCCGGAAAAGAACATCAATTGATTTTGGATAAAGCAATCGCAACCAATTCTGCAAGAAAGATCTTTAT
>CAMBFY010000173.1 GCA_945865415.1 Sphingobacterium thalpophilum | reverse complement strand
ATTTTTTTTAATTTTTTTATGCGAAATGGGTTACCTTTTATGTATTTGAGTATTAAGTGTAATTATTTATAAATAAATTAAAACAAAAACAATGAAAAATTCTTTCAAATTCGGTTTTTTAGCTTTGGCTATCTCTTTGTCAGTTGCTGCTTGTAATTCAACTAAAACAGAAGAAGCTGCTACTGATTCAGTTCCTGCAATGGACACTACTACTGCAGTTGTTGATTCTGCTGTTGTTGATTCTGCTGCTGTTGATACAGCTGCTGCTCAGTAATTAACCTTAAAATTACAATTGACCCTTCAGAATTAATTTCTGAGGGGTTTTTTATTTTAGTAAATCAAAGAAAAATATCCGGTTTCTGAAAGGGTTAATTCTTGATAAATTATATATCTGAGAGCCACTAAACCCTTTTCGCTAAGCAGGATAAAGTTTCGGTTTAAATTTCTAAACCAGGGTTTATATTTTTTTTAACAGCTTCCTGACGAATTATTTACCATTCAAATTCCAGTCAATATTTAAAAAAACGAGCCATAATCAAATGACTCGTTTAATAAATTCTAAAATTAACTTACACTACCGCAGTACTCTTTTTAAAAAAGGCCTTAATTCGTTTGGAATTTGAAACACCAAGCAATAACATACAAGGAACCAGAATTAGGGTCAGGAAGGTTGCGAAACCTAATCCGAATATCATAGTCCAGGATAGCGGCCCCCAAAATGCAACGTTATCACCTCCAAAATAGAGATTTGCATCAAATTCAGTAAACAAAGTAACAAAATCCATGTTCAAACCTACTGCTAGAGGAATTAAACCTAACATAGTTGCTGTGGCAGTAAGCAATACAGGAGTCATCCGGGTTCTACCGGCTTCTATGATTGCATCTTTAACATCCATCCCCTGCTCAATCATTAATTCGGTAAACTCAACAAGCAGAATACCGTTACGTACCACAATACCTGCCAGAGCAATAATACCGACGCCCGACATCACAATAGACATTTCCATTCCGAAAATGGTTACACCTAATAAAACTCCGATTATACTAAAGAGAATCTCACTCAATATAATCAGTGGTTTAGTAATTGAATTGAACTGAGTTACCAATATAATCAAAATAAGACCCAGTGAAATCATTAAAGCAGTACCCAAAAACAACATAGTTTCCTGTTGCTCTTCCTGTTCACCAGCCATTTTAACTTCAACTCCCGGCGGAGATTTAAACTCGTCTATCTCAGTCTGGATATTTGAAACAACCTCATTTGGATTATAATCGCCAAGCACATTCGATGATAAAATAATGATTCTTTTTTCTTGTTTACGTTTGATACCTCCATAGGTATTGACATAATCGATAGAGGCAAATGAAGAAAGTGGCACCTGTCTTATGATTCCTCCCATACCCATATCCCGGTATGTCACCTTCATATTCCTTAAAGCATCCAGATTGTTCCTTTGACTTTCATTTGCCCTTAGATTTATTGGATAATCTTCGTTGGCATCCCTGAATTTAGAGACTTCCTTGCCAAATATGGCGGTTCGTAGATCCATACCTATTTGACCGCTGGAAATACCTTCACGGTTGGCACGTTCACGGTCTATGTCGAAAATAATTTCGGGTTTGTTACTTTGAAAATCAGATTTCAACTCTTCGATACCAGCAATCTGACGGCTATCAAGATATTGTTGCAGATTTTCAGATACTTTTACCAAAGTATCCAGGTTATCACCTGTGATCTCAATGCTTATTGGCTTGGCAGTTGGTGGACCGGATTGCTCCTGAGCAACAGTGATTTCAGCGTCAGGAATTCCCTTGACTGCCTCTCTGATTCTATCAAGATAAACTGAAGTACGTTCACCGGTACGTTCACCAAAACTAACAAATGCCACAGTAACCTTTCCCATGTTTGAATACTGCCCCTGATCCTCACTTTGCGGATCAGTTACGCCTATAGTTACATTGGAAAGTATAGAAGATACATCCTTATTATCTCTTCCAACCACCTTGGTAACTTTATCTTCTATCTTTTTAACAACTTCATTCGTGTAGGCCTGATCAGTACCAACCGGTAACTGAATGTAAACATAAACGAAGTTAGGATCAGCTGATGGAAAAAACACAATTTTGGGAGACACAACCGAGACCAGCAAAAGGGTAAAAATAAATAGCCCGACTGTACCATACATCATAGCTCTAGGCCATGACAAGGCCCATTGAAGTAAATTAACATACTTATTTTGTACACGCGGCCATATATTTTTCTGGAAATTCCGGATAGCATTATTCAGGTAGAAATGATTGAGAAGGTAAAGTAAGCCGACAAAAACAACCAGATTACCGATACCGAAGTTTATTAAATACCCAAGAATAGAAGCCCCTAAGAAAATCAATAGATTTTTCCTGACGCTTTTATCAAACCTTGGCTTCTTCATGGAGTGATCTTCCGGCTCCATGAAATCTACAGCAAAAACAGGATTGATTATATAAGCTACCAATAATGAGGCAAGAAGTGTTATGATCAATGTCATTGGTAAAAAGAACATGAATTCACCAATAACACCTGGCCAGAATAAAAGAGGGACAAATGGAGCAAGGGTTGTTAAAGTTCCTGAAAGTACGGGTAAAAACACTTCAGCAGCTGCAATTTTAGCTGCCTTTTTGATTGGAACTTTACCATTATCAAAAATCCGGTGAGTATTTTCTATCACCACAATTGCATCATCAACAACTATTCCAAGTCCCAAAAGGAAAGAAAATAGTACCATCATGTTCATGGTAAAACTAAAACCCACTATACTTCCCAGAGCTGGCATTGCCATAAATGCAATGAACATAGACAAAGGCACTGACAATGCAACAAATAAGGCATTGGTTATGCCCATGAAGAACATCAAAATAACAGTTACCAGAATAAAACCAATGATAATAGTATTGATCAGGTCATGTAACGTAATCCGGGTTCTATTTGATTGATCACCTGTTACTGTGATATTGAGATTTTTTGGCAAAGAGCTAACCTTCATTTCTTTGATCAAAGCATTGATTTTGTCGGATGCATCAATCAGATTTTCACCACTCCTCTTTTTTATATTCAAGGTGATTACATTCTTTCCGTACAAACGGGCATAACTTTCCTGTTCCTTGAATGAATCTTTTACTTCTGCGATATCTCTGAGATAAACTGAAGAACCTGACGGAGTTTTAATAATCAGGTTGGATAATTCCTGCGCACTAACAAATTCCTTTTTCACATTCAGCGTTCTGCGAACACCATCCATTTTGATAGTTCCACCAGAAATAGTGAGGTTTTCATAGCCTACTGCACGTTCAATATCACTAAACGAGATCAGTGAAGCAGCCATCTTATTCAGATCTACGTTGATTTGTATTTCCTGCTCAAGCGCTCCGATTACATCAACTCCGGATATTTCTTTCAGACTTTCAATTTGATCCTGAACTTTCTCTGCATATTTTTTTAAGCTTTTCAGGTCATAATCACCTGAGACATTCAGATACATGATGGGCAAATCCGAAAGATTGATGTCCATAACATTGGGCTCATTCGGAAGGTCAGAAGGAAGATCTTGTCTTGCCTTATCCACAGCATCCTTCACCCTTTGTTTTGCATCCTTAGTTTCAACATTGGTGTTAAACTCCGCAGTAATTACAGAAAAATCCTGATAAGAGTTGGAAGTAATTCTTTTTAATCCCGAAGTAGATTTTAATTGCTTTTCAATTTGTTTGGTAACCAAATTCTCCATATTAGCAGGAGATGTGCCCGGATAAACAGTCTGAATGAATATTTTGGGAATTACAACTTCAGGGAAATTTTCCTTTGGCAATCCTACATATGAAAAATAACCAATTACTGCAATAATAACTGTCAGCACATAAATGGCTGTTCTGTTCTCAATTGCCCAACTGGATGGTTTAAATTCTTTATTAGCGTCTTCCATCTTTAATTAAATTATGATGCTGTATTCAACAGTTAGTACAATTAATTGACTTTTACAATATCTCCCGGACTTAATCCATTAGTGCCTGCGATGATTACCTTGTCACCTGCCTTCAGTCCCGAAATAATTTCAGCCTGTCCCTCAGAAATTTTACCCACCTGTACATTTACCCGATTTGCTTTTCCCGCTTCAACAACAAACAAATAATCACCATTCTCAGCTTTTTGAATTGCATTTACTGGAACTACTAATGCTTTAAGATTTTGGTAATCAATAATTTTGAGAATTGAAAGCATATTTGGGCGATACCTGCTGTTTGATGGAAGCTTTATTTCAACACTAAAACTCCTTGAAACAGGGTCTATAGTTTTGGATACAAAAGATATTTTTGTACTAAGCGTGTCAGGTACATCAGGCAAAATTACCTGAACATTATCTCCCTGATTCACCCGGCTTGCATATGACTCGGCGACTAAAGCTTTTGCTTTTAACTTACTGGCATTAACAATTCTAATACCCGACATCCCCGGAGCTACAGCTTGCCCTACCTTAAGGTCCATTGCATCTATCGTTCCTGAAATCGGCGATTTTATCTTAAACATTGAAACCTGAGTTTTTAAAGTTGCAATACGACGCTGAGCTGCATCACGTTGAGTTTTAGCATTTAAAAACTGAATTTCGGTTCCAATTTTCTGATCCCATAGACTCTTTTGACGTTCAAAAAGAGTTGTTGCAAGATCAAGTTGAGTTTCAAGTTCAGAAATATTCTGACGCAAAACCTGATCATCAATCTGAGCCAATACCTGACCTTTTTTAACATTTTGTCCGATGACAGCATAAACAGTAGTCACAACACCCTGAGCCTCAGGATTTACCTGAACATTTTCTTCTGCATCGATTTTTCCCTGTACCTCCAAATAATTTTTGAATGAGGTTTCTTTTAATTCTAAAACAGAAATATCTTTTACATCCTCGGAGGCAGTAACAGTTCCTAATACAGCTTCCAGCTTCTCTATTTTTGAATTTAACGCGATTCGCTCCTTTTTCAGGGCCTCCAGTTCAGATTTTTTATCGGTTGGTTTTCCTCCGCATGAAGCAAGAAAAATAACAGTCGAGATCAATAGTATTCTTTTCATTTTAGTGTTGTTTGATTTTTTTATGTTCCGCCCCTAGGCATGTGATTCTTATTTTTTAATTCTAATTATCCGCTTTTGCTACTTAAATTAATAAACAATCTTACCTAATGCCTTGTCCATGTTGACCTTGTTAATTAACAAATCATAAAGTGCATTGATGTAATTATTCTGAGACTCTTTAAGTGATGTTTCGGCAGTTGTCACTTCAATACTTGAACCCACACCCTGCTCATACTTAATTTTTGTTACTCTCAACACCTCCTGGGCAAGTTCCATGTTCCGGTTTTGATTTTCTAATGATTTCAGCCCGTTTCGGTATACTGTCTGAGCTTGTTCAACTTCAAGACTAATTCCATTTCTCAGATTGATTAGATTATTTTGAGTTTTAAGAATTTCAAGTTTTGCATTACGCACCTGATACATCTTAATGCCACCTGAAATGATTGGCACCGATAAGCGGAAACCTATAAGTGATGTTGGGAAACTTCTGTCAAGCAAACTTCCAAAGCTATTAGACAATGCATTTTGTGAGGTACTGCCAAATGCAGCCAAAGACGGCAAAAACTGGCTCTTATACCTCTTCAAATCAAGTTCATTTAATTTTTTCTGAGTTTCAAGCAATTCATATTCTATCCTGTTTTTGTATACACTTGTATCTGAAACAGCGAAAGTCTGAACTACTTGAAGACCGGCAATGGAATCTTTTAAGGTCAGCTTACTTTGTACACTCATTCCCATCTGAAACTTTAACAGATTTACATTCAAATCAAGAAGTCTGATCACATTTTCCCGTTCAGTCTCAAGATTATTAGTAAGTACTGTAAGTCGATCAACATCAATTTTTTCAACGAAACCATTTTTATAAAGAGCTTTTGTATCATCCAACGTCTTTTTCAATCGGACCATATTAGCATCCAAAAGATTCAACTGTTCATTACTTACTAG
>CAMBFY010000172.1 GCA_945865415.1 Sphingobacterium thalpophilum | reverse complement strand
ATCGCTAATCTCAAACGCAATGAATTAAGGAATTTAAGATTCTTTAACACATTTCCATCATAAACAAGGTCATGTGATCCACCACTAATTGCAAAAATTTTGGTAGCTGGATTTGCGGCACGAAGATCTACTGCTGCTTCATCAAGGATCTTAAAGAAATCAAAATAAATATCCTTCTGAGAATCAAAAGCAACACTGGTTTTACCATTACCAAAATTAGAGTAGATGATAGGTCCGAAATAATCGGTTTGACGATGGTAGATTGCAACTTTCCAAATCTTAGCAAGTGCATTCTCAGGCTTAAGATTATTTAGTGCAGTATTTTTTAGTACTAAATCAAGCTGATTTGCAGGAGCTCCATAGGCAGTATTGGAGTAGAACCCTTCCATCAGCAAATTTAACCAGCTACCCGGCCCATTGTAATTAGCTGAATGAAAGTTAGGATGAATGATTGAGTGAAACTGTGAGTACTCACCCGCGAAAAGGTTGTTCCCCTGATACCAGGCTCTCATTCCGAAATGCTGAGCCTCAGCAAATGCAAAACCGATCATACTTTTATCCATTTGTTCAACCGTCAGAGCAGCTCTTGGCGTGTTGAGTTCATCGAAATGATCGGTGCAGGAAACTGTACCCAAGGTAAGAATGATTGCCGTACAGGCTATGCTTCTTTTTATATAATGTTTTATTTTCATGATATTAATATTATCTCATTTTAAATATTACTAATGATAAAATTTACTAAAAATCTACCTTAAGGTTTAATCCAAACGTGCGTTCAGTTGGTGGAACATAGGTTTGGAAACCTGCAGATGAAGTACCTGCACCTGAAAGAATTTCCGGATCCCAGTTACCTGTTCTTTTCAAGAAAAACAGGTTCCTTCCTACCAATGATAATTTAGCGCCTGAAATAAATCCAACTTTACTTAACATTGATTTAGGGAAAGTATATCCAAGTGAAGCTTCCCTAACTCTGGTATTGGTAGCACTTACAATAAATCCCTCTCCAATAGGGGCGTTTCTGCCTCCAACTGTTCTCCAAAACGTTTGTGAAGTTATTGCGGTGGTATTTGGCGCGCCAGAAGCTAGTACACCAGTTTCATTAGGGAATAAATTTTCTCCAAATACTAATCCCCCTTCTCTACCGGAAAGCGTTTGTTGAGTCATTCCCTCACCATAAAGGAGTCCGTCTGTTATGGAAACCATACTACCACCTTGTCTGTGCTCTATCAGGAAATTAAAATTAAAGTTCTTGTAACTGAAATTATTGGTAATAGCACCCATCCAGTCAGGATTGAAATTTGCAGCTAAAACTGTTCTTCCGGGAGTCAGGGTTGGCATACCATTAGCAGCAACTATAACTCTTCCCTGCGCATCTCTAACCCAACCTCTAGTGTAAATATTGCCAAATTCCTGTCCCTGAGCAACAACAAAATCAGACATATATGGATCACCGCCCACAACAATTCTTGGACGCTCATCCGAAATCTTATTAACCCAGTTCCTGTTCTTTCCGAAATTACCACTGATATCCCAGGTTAAACCCTTCGCATTTTCAATAGGTGTAGCTGATAAAACAAGTTCAATACCTGTATTCTGAACATCCCCACCATTTGTAAAAAACGATGCAGCACCAGAACCTGAAGGTAAACCAATTGTGAATAACTGATCAAAAGTATTTGTTTTATAAGCTGTGATATCCAGTCCTAAACGACCATTAAACAAACGGGTATCCAATCCTAATTCATAACCTTCAGTAGTTTCAGGTTTAAGATCTGCATTTGGCAAAACACCCCCTAAAGTAATGAATCCAAAGTTTCCACCAGTACCTGCAAATGAGGCAGATCTGTTTAACTGATAAGGTGAAGCGCTACTACCAACTTTCGCATAGGATGCTCTAAGCTTGGCATAAGAAATCACATCTGGAAGCCCCGGGATCATATCTGATAGAATGGTGGAAAGACCTACTGATGGGTAAAAATAGGAGCGGCTATTTGCAGGAAGTGTTGAACTCCAGTCATTACGACCGGTAACATCAATATACAGATAATTCTTCCAACCAAAATTACCAGAAAAAAAGACGGATTGTAGTTCTTGCTGAGTACTTGGAGTAAATGCACCTTGCGTAAGGGCAGTATTACCAAAAGAGAAGAAGTTAGGAATGATCAGTCCTTGTTGGGTACTCGCACTAATACTGCCGGAACCATCTGTCTTTCTCAATGTACCTCCTACCAGAGCTGAAACATTCAGATTTTTGGTAATGTTGCTGTCATAAGACAAGATTGCATCATGGTTCCAGATTTGACCCGGACCCGCAATGTTTGCACTGTAGCTACCGAAGTTATCCTGACCACCACCGTAGGAATCAATCCAGGCTTTACGTTCAGTAGTGCTTGAGCCTCCATCAAATGAGGTCCTGGCCATTAATTTTAACTTATCAGTAAAATCAATTGTAAGGGAACCCAATGCAATAACGCGATCAGTTGTTTCAAAATTGACAACACGATTCATGATCCAGAATGGATTCCTACCGATTGTAGAACCCGGGTTCCAGTAATTTTGCTTATTAGCACCTGCTACATTAGTGTATTCAAATTGCTTCAAATCATCAATTAAAATATTACGTGGCATGCGATAAATATTCATGTAAGGATTATTAGCCGCGTTGTCACCAGTTCCGTTTTGATTATCAATTTCGTTGCGGATGTAATTAATTTTTGTATCCAGAGATAGCCACTTTTTCAACTTACTGGTTATCCTAACAGATGCATTATCTCTTCTTAGTTTATTATTCTGCATCAATCCGGTTGCATCTTCCCTGGTATATGAAAATGCTGTTTGTGTAGTTGCAGAACCTGCGGTTGCATTTACGTTATGAGTGATATACGTTGAATTCTGGAATGCGTCTTTATAATTATTTGGCTGAGGAGAAAAGGCAACCTGGGTTCCAGCTTTACCAGGAACAGCAGACCAGTGATTGACCATTTGACCTGTCATTCTTGGTCCCCATGATTCTTCAGATGTTGCATTATAAATGCCGGTAACTCCTTGTCCGTACTCATCCTGCGGCACGTAATAATGTAATGGTCTACCTGTTTGAAATGTTTCGTTTACGTTGATTTGAACCTGTCCCTCTTTTCCTTTCTTTGTTTCAATAATTATTACACCATTCTGAGCTGCGCTACCATACAAAGCTGCAGCATTTGGACCTTTCAAAACATTGATCGATTCAATATTATCCGGGCTGAAGTTAGCAATTGCTGTACTCATTGGAACTCCATCCACAACATATAGCGGACCACTATTTCCGGAAATCGAACGATTTCCTCTTAAAACGACACGAGCCTGCCCACCTAAACCGGTTCCGGCAGTTTCAATACTCATACCTGCAACTTTACCCTGTAAGGCATTCACAACATTCAGAGTACGTGTTTCTGTAAGTTCTTCAGCACTAACACCCTGAGTTGCATAGGTAAGAGATTTTGACTCACGTTGAATACCCAGGGCAGTTACTACTACTTCGCTTAAAGATGTAGAAGACGCATCCAAAATAACATTGATTGCTTCCTGGTTATTTACCGGAACTTCCTTGGTGATATAACCAATGTAAGTAAACACAAGTATTGCATTATCAGGAACATTTAAAGAATATTTTCCGTCTATATCGGATGATGCACCAATATCAGTTCCCTTCACCTTAATACTTACTCCGGGAAGGGTCTCACCTTTTGCATCTTTAACCTGGCCTCTTACAACAACATCCAGCAAATCTACATTGTTATTTGCCCTAATTTTAGTCGTACTAAGCTCATTGTCTGACTTTGGATTATTGACAATCATAATCCGGTTATCAACCTGTTTAAAATCAAGAGATGTTTTAGATAATAATTCTTTGAGGACATCCGAAATAGTCATTCTATCCGCAAACAAATCCAGCTTATTAATATCCTTTACATCAGCATAACGGTACATAAATTGAAATTGAGTTTGCTTTTCAATTTTTTGAAATGCCTTTACCAGTGACTCATTTTTAAGCTCAATTTTAATTTCAACTTTATCAATTGCCTGACTCTTAACAGGCGGAGCTGAGAATAATTGAATTGATGTTGTTAAAACAATAAAAAATGCTAATCTAAGTTGCATAATTATCAATAATAGTTTTTTAAAAAGTAGCCTTAAATGATAGGCAAAGTGAGGTTTTTGCTGATTTTCAGCAAGAATGGTAAAAATATTCATAGTTTTACATCGGTTTAAATTTATCAAAATGGCTTCTAGTTTTAGAAGACAGAATTTAAAACATCAATTGATGGACGATGGCAGTCGGACAACAATTATCCCTCTGAATAATCTGTTCATACAGGAGTTCAGAGGGTTTTTTATGGGGCTAGGTCAAAATTCATAGTTTTTGTTTCAGTTGTTTTTTATTATTTAAAGGTTCTCAGTCAAGAATTCTTCTATTTTGAGCTTATGGTAATTGATGATCTATCATCGCTGTATTGATAAACTGCTTCATTAAACTCAGATATACTTTTTAATATCTGATCTAAAGTTTCACCCTTCCCTACAATAGTGGTAAATCGCTTGGATCTGATACTATCATCATTAATTAAGATTTTAACCTTGTAACGACCCTCCAAAAGCCTTGCTGCCTCATCGACGGTTACATCACTAAGTAATAGATTCTGCTCCATCCATTCAAGATATTCAGAAGCATTGACCACTTTTTGTACAATACTCCTGTTGTTCTTATCATAGCTGATTTGCTGATTTGGAGTAATTACCCCTAAAGTCCTCTTGTTTTGGTCTTCAATTCTAACCTTACCCCGACTCACTATAACCTGTATAGTGGCACCATCAGACCAGGCATTAATTTCGAATGCTGTTCCAAGAACTATTGTCTTAAGCTTACCTGTATGAATGATAAATTGTTTCAGAGAATTATGCTTAATATCAAAAAAAGCTTGTCCATCAAGATATACCTCCCTTTGCGCAAGTCCGTCAAAAGTAGAGGGATAATTTAGCCTGGAACCCGGTCTTAAAATAACAGTACTTCCATCAGGTAATTGAATTAGCCTGTTTTGCTTAACATCTGTAAGCCTTGAAATAACATTAGTCTGCTTTGCAGGTTCAGTTTGAAAAAAATAAGCCCCAAAACTGATTACTAAGAACAACACAGCTGCAAGAGAAACTATACTAAGTAGTCTTTTATAATTTGAAGAAGAAACTTCTTTCAGACTTATTTCATCTGCGAGAATTTCATCCCAAATTCTGGATTCAACCTCATTTTGAATATCATCTTTCTGATTCCTGGTTAATGAATCAAAAACATCCTGTTCGGATTCAAATAAATTATAATGCTTAACAAGCAATTCACATTCTTCTTCAGAAGCTTCATGCTTTAAGTATTTTTCTAGCAGTTCAGAAAAGTATTTTTTGGTCATTTAGTAAAATCATGTCTACCCTAATAACAGACTAAATGAAATGAAAAAGTCCCATCTTAAATAAAAATAATTTAAAAATCCTAATGGTCGATGCTTTCACCGACAACTCGATATTCAGCGGAGTATCGGCAAAAGGGAATAAACTTTGGTAGAAATTAAAAAACAGTAAAAACTGTTCTAATTAAAATTTGATAAATCTGAGAAAGATTAGTAAAAGAAAACCCGTAATTGCTCAATTGCTTTTCCCAATTGATTCTGTACAGTTTTCCTGGAAATCTGCATCTGAGCAGCAATTGCCTTGGTGGGAATATCATTGTGGAACCGAAGTCTGAATATTTGTTGCCTTTTAGGAGGGAGTGTAAGTAATAATCGCTCATAAGCCGAATAAAACTCCTGCCATAGAATATTGGAATCTGCACGATCATGCTCATCAGCTATATTCTCAAACACGTCTAAATAGGGTGTTAAATTTTTGTTCTTTGCGGCAAGTTTAAATACCTGATTACGAACTGAAGTGCTTAAATACGCAGGAAAATTACTTATTGGGTTATGCCTGTTAACCCAAATACTCACGAAAATCTCCTGAACAATATCCTTTGACTGATCCTCATCCTTTAA
>CAMBFY010000171.1 GCA_945865415.1 Sphingobacterium thalpophilum | reverse complement strand
CTTGATACGCATGAACGTTAGCATCAATGTTGAAGGTACTCCTTGAATAATTTTGGGGCAATACCTAATGAAGCAAGCTTAATTCAGATAGGGCGTACCTGCTTGAAAGAGGCTTTCCGAATGATCGTGAAGCCTTTTGTTTTTCAGGTTTTTATTCTTTCAACCAAAGAGTTTCTTAAATATTGGGCGTAACATCCTTTACCTGTTAAATCAATACCTTGCATTTAATTTCATTGATTTTTAAGGTCTTCATACGGTTCATTCAATAATTTCCATAGTTTTAGGTATCTTTTCATTTAAACAGGTAAAAACATGATTAGCCATTTTTTAAAGAAACTTGTACTGGTATTTTCAGTAGCAGTATTCACAGCAGTCTCCGGGTTTTCCCAGAATAAGCCAATGATCGGCGTTGCCGGTATTTCTCATGAGTCCAACAGTTTCAACATTAAAAAAACTGATCTCGAAGACTTTGGTGTTACCCTGGGCGAAAGCCAGCAGGAGCGGGCCAAACGTTTTTTTGCCGGTTCTACCGCTAAAACGACTAGTTCAGGCTACATTGCAGGTGCCAAAGATTTTGGTCTTGAACTTTATCCAACACTGGTTACCGGTGCAACACCACGTGGGCCAGTAACCGACCGTGCATTTGAGGCGATGATGAATGAGATCATAAGCGGACTAAAAGCAGGTCCAAAACTTCAGGGCATACTTTTAAATCTGCATGGCGCAATGGTTGTTGAAAGTTACCCGAGTGGGGATGAGGAGCTTGTCAGAAGGGTTAGAAATGCATTCGGTGCAACAATGCCAATTGTAGTTACCCATGATTTTCATGCAAACATCACTCCTGCAATGGTTGAATTATGTAATGTGCTGATCACCTTTAAGGAAAACCCACACCTCGATACCTACGACCGTGGCTATCAGGCCGCTGATATCATGGCCAAAATGCTTAGCGGAAAGGTTAAGCCGGTTCAAAGTATCGTAAAAGCGCCAATGGTATATAATATTGCATTTCAAAATACGTATTCAGAACCACTATTGCCAATTACTACTGAAAGCAAAAATCTTGAAAAGCAGCCTGAAATATTGGCTGTCAGTGTTTCGGGCGGCTATCAATATTCCGATGTCCCTTCCATGGGGCCATCTGTTGTTGTCGTAACCGATAATAACAAAGCCCTTGCGGATAAAGAAGCAAACAGGCTCTCGCAAATGCTTTGGGATACCCGTGAAAAAACCAGAATTAATAACCCAAAACCGGCGGTAGCTGTAAAGCAGGCCATGGAACATCCTGGTCGTCCTGTTGTATTAATCGATATGGGTGATAACATTGGTGGCGGTTCTACCGGCGATAGCTCATTCCTTCTGGAAGAATTACTTAAGCAGGGGGCTCAGGGCTGGGCGATGGTTATTTATGATCCTGAAGCTTATAAAATAGCCCAAAATGCCGGTGTTGGTAAAGCATTTGATTTTGCTGTTGGAGGTAAAATGGATACTATGCATGGGAAACCGGTCAGAATAAAAGGGGAAGTTCGCTCCCTAAATGTGGGACGCTATCTGGAAACTGAAATTCGTCATGGTGGTGGAAGATACTGGAATATGGGAAATACAGCAGTCGTTCAGGTGGAAGGTTCTACATTGGATGAGCCAAACTTGCTTTTAATAACCACCAAACCTGCCAGCCCGAATAGTGCTCATATCTTTATTTCGAATGGAGTTTATGTTGAACGTCAAAAAATCCTGGTGGTTAAGGGTGCCATCGCCCCCAGGGCTGCTTACGAGCCCTTTGCATCTCTCCTGATATCAGTAGATAGCCCTGGTGCTACTGCAATTAACCCGGATTGGTTTAAGTATTATCATATTCGTGAGGGATTATTTGGAATAGAGAAATCTAAGAAATAGGGGCTTTCGTCGGGATGACAGCCTACCTTATTCAAGGTTCAATTGTCATCCCGATAGGCCATCGGGACTCAATTCTCAACGAAGTTCTCGTCATCCACAGGCACTTTCCTCCACCAATTGGCGAGGAAAGATCCCGAAATATCCATCCAGGTGCCAAAAATAGCAGGGTAAAGGCCCATTGTGGCAGCTCTGCCCAGCTCAAAGGCTATTCCTGCTGCCATACCGCCGTTCTGAAGTCCAACTTCAATGGCAATGGTACGGCTGTCTCGTTTATTCAATTTAAATAAACGGCTGCCCCAATAGCCTAAGAGGAAGCCCATCGCATTATGAATGACAGCGGCAAGAAATAATAAAAAGCCAATGCTTAATAAACTGTCTCTTCCTGCAGCAACAATAACCGCAATAATAAATACATTGGCAGCCATAGCAACCAATGGCATTGCCGCATTCAGCCAGGCAACCCTGTTCCCGAAAATTCTATTGAAAATGATACCAAGGACCAGAGGTGCAAAAATCATTTTGCTAATACTGATGATCATCGCAAAAACATCAATTGGAATCAATTGTCCTGCTAACTGCTCCATCAGCAAAGGTGTTACAAATGGAGCCATTAATGTTGCAAATGAGGTTAAAGTGATTGATAAAGCAAGATTTCCTTTTGAAAGAAAATTTAAAATATTTGAAGAAACCCCGCAAGGTACGCAACCTATTAAAATAACTCCGGCGGCAATCTCTGGGGGAAAACTAAACATCACAGTTAAACCGTAAGCAACTAGCGGCATTATTGTGAACTGTAGAAACAGACCTATAACTACTCCTTTGGGCATTTTCAACACGCCCACAAAATCCTTCACACCCATGGTTGTACCCATTCCAAACATAATTAACTGTATAAGCGGTACAATCAGAACCTCTGTTTTGAAACCACCTATTTCCGTAACTGAATTTGGAAACAACATGCTTAATGTGGCTGCAGCAATTACCCAGATTGTAAATGAAAAACCTTTTAAAAAGTCGGAGGAATTAATACCCGCCAGAAGAAAAACAAAGAATACACCGGTCAATACTTTTGCTTCTGTTTCAAAATTGAATTGATAAAGTAGGATAACACCCACGAGGGTTATCAGCGAAAGCCAGAGTAAGGCCTGAAGTATTTTTTGAAGATTCATATCAATTGTTGCTGGATGTTTTTTAAAATGTGCAGATTGTTTCTTATTAAGATACCGAAATCTAAAATTATAAAAATTTTGATAGTATGGATTGTTTTAATAATGTTTGAAACTTTTATCCAGATGGTGGGAAAAGAATATTTTGATTTAAATTTAACTCTTGGAGTACTGACCTTATTTTTTCTTGTTAAACGAAAGGATTTTAATATCTTGATGACTGAACATAAAATGAACTATTTGAATAGACTTTTCGTAATTATTGCCCTTCCATTAGTGCTGTGCATCCTGGTCTCATGTACACCAGACTTGCCTGATGATGTTGAAGTAGCCTATTCAAACCTCCCGGATAAACTGGATTACAATATTCACGTCAAGCCAATCTTATCTGATAAATGCTTTTCTTGTCACGGCCCTGACCAGGCAAAGCAAAAGGCGGGATTGCGCCTGGATATCGCTTCTTTTGCTTTTGATGATTTGCCTGAGAGTCCGGGTAAGGTTGCTATTGACCCGGGTGATTTGGAGGGAAGTGAATTATTTCACAGAATCTTATCAGATGAGCCTGAATACAAGATGCCAAACAAAAAGTCAAATCTCAGTCTTTCAGCAAAAGAAAAAGCAATTTTGATCAAATGGATAAAAGATGGCGCTGAGTATAAACCACATTGGGCATTCGTAAATCCTGAAAAACCTGAAGTCCCTGATGTGACTAATGAAAAATGGATCCTTAACCCAATAGATAATTTTATTGTACAAAAATTAGAATTTGAAAAACTTAAGCCTTCTATTCAGGCAAAAAAAGAGCTTTTGTTAAGAAGGTTATCACTTGATCTCACTGGTCTTCCGCCAAGTCTTGAAGAAATCAATGGATTTCTACAGGATAGTTCGCCAAATTCCTATGAAAAGCAGGTGGATAGATTGCTTGCCTCCCCACATTACGGTGAAAAAATGGCATTAAATTGGCTCGATCTTGCTCGTTTTTCTGATTCACATGGTTATACGGTAGACAGGTTGATTGACATGTCTCCGTATCGGGATTGGGTCATTAAATCTTTCAATCAGAATTTACCTTATGATACGTTTATCCAATGGCAATTAGCCGGCGATTTGATGCCTAAGGCCAGTAAGGAAATGAGAATTGCCACAGCATTTAACCGAATACACCAACAAAATATGGAAGGTGGAATTATTGAAGAAGAGTTCCAAACTGAATATGTAATTGATAGGGTAAATACTGCCGGTGTTGCCCTGATGGGTATTCCATTGGGCTGTGCACGATGTCACGACCATAAGTATGATCCGATATCCCAAAAGAATTATTATGAGTTATATGGATTTTTTAACAAGGTAAAAGAAGCCGGACAAATATCCTGGGACGACGCTATGCCTTCACCAACTATTTTGCTTCCGACAAATCAACAGGAAAAAATTCTCAATTACCTAAATAGGAATATTTCCATTCAAAAGAATAAATTAGCCAAGACAACAAGAGATTCGCGAATTGCATTTCAAAATTGGATAAGAAATAAAAAGTATAAGGTATTAGCGCATGAAACCATTCCTAAAACAGGACTTCAGGCTCATTATAATTTTACAAACAATTCACTTAAAAGTAGTTATCCTGGTAAAAATTCAACTCTTTTAAAGAGTTCATCCATTGACAAGCCCGTATTTTCAAACAGGGATAAGGGTAAAGCTTTGGTTTTAAATGGCGATCAATGGTATGACTTAAATCAGGTTGGAGTCTTCAGAAAATCAGATCCATTCAGTATAAATATCAGCGTATTCATCCCAAAAGACTTTAAGGAAGGTGTCATTTTTCACAAATGTGTTGCCGAAAGACTGTATAATTTCAGGGGCTATCATTTATATCTTAAAGAGGACCGATTGACTGTAAATATGTCTCATGCTGCGCCTTCAAATGCGATATCAAGAATGAGCTCAAAGCCTGTTATCCGCAATCAGTGGGTACAGCTTACCATGACCTATGATGGATCTGCCAAAGCCAATGGATTAAAGTTGTATGTCAATGGAGCTGAACAGAAGCTGATTACTACGATGGATCAGCTCACAAAGGATATTCTGATGAATTCAAAAGTACAACCAGGTTTGCAAATTGGTGCCTGGGATCGCGGACTTGGATTTAAAGGGGGGCAGGTTGATGATATTTTGGTTTATAACCGGGAGCTTACTGATTATGAGGTGAAAATAATTGGTAACAGAGCTTCCTGGAAATCTGTGGTTCAAAAAGAACCAACACAATTATCATCAACTGATTTAAGTGTATTGAACAAATACTATATCGCTGTGATTGATCCTGAAGTGGATCTTGAATCAAAAAAATTACAAAAAATTCGAACTGAACTTGCTGATTCTGTGAATAAGATCAGGGAATTAATGGTTATGCAGGATTCACCTGAACCCAAAAAGACATTCATTCTAAATAGAGGGAATTATGACAGTCCTGGTGAGGAAGTATTTCCCAATACACCGAAATCTATCCTTCCATTCCCTAAAGATTTGCCAAAAAACAGATATGGCTTAGCACTATGGTTAACAGATGATAAACATCCGCTTACAGCCAGAGTAGCTGTTAACCGATTCTGGCAAAATTTCTTCGGAACAGGTCTTGTTAAAACTTCAGAAGATTTTGGGAATCAGGGGGAGTTACCAAGTCATCCGGAATTATTGGATTGGTTATCGGTTAGTTTTAAAGAGTCGGGTTGGGACTCAAAGAAACTTTGTAAACTGATTGTTATGTCGGCGACTTACAGGCAGGATTCCAAAGCTGGTTCAGACGTGAAATTAAAAGATCCGGAGAATAGGTTTCTGTCACATGGACCTTCAAAGCGTATGGAAGCTGAAATGATTCGTGATAATGCTTTAAAAGCCAGTGGATTGCTTACTGAAAAAATCGGTGGCAAAAGTATTAAGCCTTATCAGCCTGATGGTTTATGGGAAATTAATAATACGAGTTATACAGCTGATACCGGAGACGTTGTTTACAGAC
>CAMBFY010000170.1 GCA_945865415.1 Sphingobacterium thalpophilum | reverse complement strand
GGTAAAATTATAATCACCTGTGCATTTGAGCAAGCATCTGATTTCTCAAATGGGCTTGCATTAGTAAGAAAAGATTATGATGACTATTTCATTAATATCAAAGGCGAAAATGTAATTTCATGCGATGATTATGTAGATATAGATTCATTTAATAATAATCTAGCAGCTGTTTCAAAGGCAGATATTTATGGGTCGAATATTAAGTGGGGATTCATAGATAAGAAAGGAAAACTTATTATTGATTGTATATTTGATGAGGTTTCTGATTTCTGTAATGGATTTACTAAAGTAAAGAAGGATGATAACTGGGCAATAATGAACTCAGATGGTGTCCTTTTGTCAGAATATTCATATTCATCAATTTCCGAATTTAATGAAGACTGTTTTGTAGTGGGAAATCCTGCCAAATCAAGCGAGCTAGATATCAAAGAAGAACTTACTACTTTTTTTAATGTCGAATTTGGAAATAAAGACTGGCAAAATGTTGTTTACCCAGAATTTTATCATAGACCTACCATAGGGATTTATAATGCTGGTAGTCAAGAACTTATTGCATTGGGATTGGGTAGAAAAGACAGAATTTTTACTGTTGGGATAAATTTCAAAAATAATAAAAAAACTCACTTGACATCTCTAAATGAGAAACAATTGAATACATTTACTCAATATGATTATGCTAACTTAATAAAAAGAATTATTAATCGTTTTGAAGAAATTGGTTCACTTCATGAAGACTCATGTTACACAGATGATGAAGAAGTACGAGATGGTCTTATCAATGAGATGAATGAAGAGATAGAAATACTCAGAGAGCTTATTCCGAGTATTCCTGAAATTGACGAATTAAGTCCAGGGGATTTTTAAAAAGTGTTTTAATTTTATTTCATAATATTTTACACAATAATATGCAAGTCGTCAATTTAAAATTGACGATTTACATGTAAAGACTTCATTATTCAAATAATAGATTATATAATTGCCAAAAAATCGGAAGTTACTTAAGGTTTTACTGAGTGGTATTCCTGCAAATTAGTTTTCACGGTTTGAATTATGTATGTAAATATCTCTATGCGTTCAGGTTCCGGTGCTTGGCGTTGTTGTGGTTCGCTTCTCTGAACCCGTTCTAGTACAGGGTTATGTCGTTGTTGTTCACTTCAATCAATTCTTTCCGGAGCAGGTGTCTGACGTTCTTAAGGGGCTGTTCTTTGATTCTGACCTTGATTCTGTGCTTGTCCAACACGTTCAGGTTACACTATTCCTAGCCATATTTAATATTGAAAACAAGAGTTTTCGCTCAAATGTGGGTATATATAATCAATTAAATCTCCAGATAGAGGGGAATACATCGAAGAACATCTGCGTTATAGCAGCAGCAGAATGAGAGAAATCTATACCCCCATTTGTGCGAGAAAAATCTCCAGAACATTAAAAGTTCTTTTGATACTATATCTTCTATGAAACTTTACTAAACCCGAAACACAATTTCGCAAAGCGAACTTGATTTGGTTGGGTGGAAGAAATTTTGTTACAAGTATATTCTTGTAATGCAGAAGCCAAAAAAATAATTATATTCAAAACTTAAAAAAACAAACAAACAAACAAACAAACAAACAAACAAATAAAATCAAAAATCAAAATGGCAAAAACAACAACTATCGCTGGCAACACCTTTTTGTTTACCGGCAAATTAAATGAATTTAAGCGCGAAGATGCAGAAGCACATGTAAAAGCTGAAGGCGGCAAAGTATTAAGCGGCGTTAGTGCCAAACTAAATTACTTAGTTGTTGGCGAAGATGCTGGCAGTAAATTAGCAAAAGCCGAAGCTTTAGGAACGGTTACTATTTTGCATGAAAAAGAATTTTTGAAAATGATGCATTCAGGTTCCTAAAGAGCGGCATCACCTAAAAAAGCTGTGCCTAAGAAATCTGCGCCAGAAAAATCTAAAAGTTCAAAAGAAACTAATGATTTTGGAAATATGCCTTTTGTATGTTTAAATGAATCACAATTTTAAAAAATCTACGGTGAACTTATGGCCGATTACAATTGTTTAAATCATGTTCAAGGAAATTTAACCACCTAATAGTAAAATTCATATGTTATTGAAAAAAATTTGATCCAACATTAACAAAGGAAGTGCACACTTAACTAAAAAATAAACCCTGAAACTCCATATTGGAAAGGAAATCATAATTGGGATGGGATGGTAAAATTCCGCCGACAAATAAGTGCAAGAAAATAAATCCGGATTTAAAAATACAGATCAAAATTGTATACTGAAAAGGGGTGGAATTAGTAATAAAAAATAAATTATGAACATATCACAATACAAAACAAAAGTTGCCTCGCGCTATTTGCCATTAGATCCTGAGCAAATAGGGCTAAAAATAATGGAGGCCGATTATTATTTTACATCCATAAAACACGATGGTTATTTTGCAGCTTTAGAAATTAAAAATGGCAAAGCCACATTGTATGATCGTAATGGTAATGCAAAAGAAATAAATGCCATCACTACTGCTGCTAAATCTATTAAAGAGGATGTTATGTTAGCGGGCGAAATTTGTGTTTTTAAAAATGGCAAATCTTCTAACAATCGCGAAGTGGCCGCAGCGTTAGATGAACCTGAAAAACATGATATACGTTTTGGTGTGTTTGATATTATTTCATACAAAGGCGAAGAACCAACTTTGGATGAAAAAGAAAAAACAGCCTTGATAAAAAAATTAGCTACTTCAAATGAAGTATTTGCCATTGAGCAAACCTTGATGGAAAGTAGAAAAGAAATTATTGCTTTTTATAAGGATATAGCAGGCAAAGAAGAAGGCGCTGTTGTGCGTTCGGCTGATGGCATAATTTATAAAATAAAACCATCCATTACTTTAGATTTAGTAGTGCTTGGTTATGCCATGAGTTCGGGCGAAGATGAAATATTACGCGAATTATTACTTGGCGTAGCTTTAGATAATAGTGATTTTCAAATAGTTACAAAATGCGGTAATGGTTTCTCTAATAAAGATCGTCAAGAATTGGTAAAAAAATTAAAACCACTAACGGTTGCGAGCGAATATACGGAAGTTTCAGGGACTAAAACTGCTTTCGTAATGGTGGAACCATCTTTGGTAATGGAGCTTTCTTGTTTAGATGTTATTTCAGAAACTACTAAAGGTGCCATTCACAAAAGTGTTTTAAATTATTCTAAAAAAGAAGGTTATACCTTTAAAGAACAAGCTGCAACCATCAGTTGTATTTCCCCAGTATTTGAGCGTTTTCGTGATGATAAAAAAGCAACTTCAGCCGATGCTGGAGAAAAACAGTTTAGTTATTTAATCGAGGAAAATGCAAAAGAGGAAAGTGCGGATTTAAAACCTTCAACTATTAAGTTACGCGAAGTGTATACCAAATCGGGTAAAGGAGGCACAGCCGTTCGCAAATTTTTGGGTATACAAACTCATAAAGAAAAAACTGGGAAATACTCACCCTTTATTTTGTTGTATACCGATTTTAGTGCAGGCAGAAAAACACCATTGGAACAAGACATTTTTTTATGTGCAACAAGCAAAGACATGGAAATAAAAATGGCGAAATTGATAGAAGAAAATATTAAAAAAGGTTGGGAAAAAATTTAGACAAAACGTATGGCAAAAGCAATTCAATTTGTAGCGGGTAAACTAAAGTTTGCAGCAGCTCTCACCAAAATAGACCGAGATAAAGTTTACGGTTTTATTGAAGTAAAAGTAAATGACGATAAAGGAAACCCGTGTATAATGGGCAGTTTATTGGATGATGGTAGAACATTAGTTTTAAATGGCGCAACTGCCCTTAAAACAGTTGATGCATCATATAATGAACTTGATAAAAAGGAATTAAAAGTTATTTATCAAGATGGTAGCGATGCAGTGCTTGTTGCTTCGAGTTATGAAGTTGAGGTGAATTTAACTAAAACTAGCTTAGATGATTTATTTAATTTAGAAATCACTAGTGTGTATCAATTAGATTTTGAAGATGCATCACAAAAAAAATCAGTTAGTGATTATTTAGCTGATGGAAAAGTAGCACGTTTTGTATTTAATTACCGTGCTGATTACGAAGGTGCAGATGCCATATTAATAGCTAATGCAGATGGTATTTTTGCTTTAACTGGTCGTATCATTGATTTTCCTTATTTAGAAAATAAATTAGCGCAAGTAGCTGCAAACTTAGTTGAGGAAACGATGGAAGAAGAAGCAATGGATTTTGGAATGTTATAAAAAATAAAAGAGATGTCAACACAAATAAATTTAGCGGATAACAAAGGCCGCAATGCGGAAGTGATTTTTAAAAGTTTCACAAAAAAACCATTTGTAAAAACGGTAACACCAAAAGGTGAGGCAACGCAAACTGTGCGCGTGTTAAAATCAGTCGCACAAAATTCATACGAAAATTTATTAAAATCAAATGAAAGCGATGAGGCAGTTGCACAATTACTGATAACAGCCGATCCTGAATTTGACAACTCAATGACTGGCCTCTTTGTTGAAGAAACTAGTAAGGTTTATATTAATGCAGATTTGAAACCAGTATTTAGAATTCACAAAACAGAGGCTGTTTATTTACCCGATGGTACATTAAAAGAAGAACGTACTCCAAAAGAAACCATTGCAAATATTCTAGCAGAACATCCCATAAAACCAGCAGGGAAATTATTGCCGAAAATAGAAGTGTATAACAAATTTGTATTTTCAAAAAAATATCAGCTAACACATATCAATGGTTTAACTTTTGATTTTTTATATGAAATGGCTAAGGATCTGCAAGAAAACGATTCAATGATGATGTTAGCAGGCGGTGCAAAAGGCAATGAGCCATTAGTATTTAAAGATGGTGGCAAAACATATCGTGCTTTTTTAGAAGGCAGAGTAAAAGATAAATCCTACATTTTATTGATCCATCTATCTAATTTAGAATTGAAGGGGATTAGTAAATAAAAAACAGTGCATAAAAGCGACTACAAATCCTATGAAATCTTATCGTACTGCCGCTTTCCAGAACACACGAATATTCTTGGTATCTACCTTACTTTTGGCACGGAATAGATCGTAGCTGTCCTGCACCTGAAGCCAGAACTCTGGTGTGGTATTACTAAAAGCCGCAGAAAGTTTAAGAGCCATCTCAGGAGTAACGCTTTGTTTACAATTTATGATTGCAGAGAGCGTTTTCCTCGTAGTTTCTAAACCTTTAGCAACTTCTTCCACTGTTAATTTTTTACCGGTTTCCTCGGCAATTCCATCAATTGTTTCACGAATAAGCTCACCGGGGTGTGCTGGATTAAACATAGCCATATTATTTTATATTAGTGGTAATCAGTATAATCAACATCATGGGCATTCTCTTGATTAACACGAAAAATGATCCGGAAATTCTTGTCAACCTTTACTGACCAGAAATTATTTAAAGCACATTTTAACTGATTCAATCCATATCCGGGGACATTAAGTTGTTTCGGTGCTCTAGCAGCATCCAAGCGTGTTAATATCAGCCTTATTTTACTGATATGCTGTGGTTGCAGTTTAGAAGGATCGCCTTTCTCATAGAACAGGTTCAAACCTTTGTGACGAAAACTAACGATCATATAACAAATGTAACGCGCAACGTGTTAGGTTGCAACTATAGCCCGAGAAAAATTAATAATAAAATATAGAATAAAGCAAGTCAGGACGTTCAGACTGTTTAGGCAGATGCAGAATGTATCAACATCTTCCCAGGGCAATCAAAGAGCAAATATTTCCAGCTAGTCTATCCCTTACAGATACACCAATTGGAGCAGTGGTTAAAGACTTTTACTGGGATGGAGATTTTGGTTCAGACAGCTTTGGCACACTCAGCCTATGGCAGTTATTTAATCTATTCACAGGGGCTAATAAGAGCTCCTACATTGATAGTTTCCTAGACAGATCAGTGAATGCACATGAATCCGTGAAACAGCTCCAATATGGTCTGGATAACAAGCAAACCAATTGGTTTTTAAACTAAAATATGAATAGAAAACTATCATTTTACGATGAAAGAACACTCCTTCTGATTACCAGGAGGGGTGTTTTAAGACAATTACATGTTCC
>CAMBFY010000169.1 GCA_945865415.1 Sphingobacterium thalpophilum | reverse complement strand
TCGGATACTTTGATTCAGAAACAGATCAGATCAATATCTTAAAAACATTCAGAAAATCATTAAAAAAAGGCGGAATTCTGGTTCTTGATTACTTTAATAGCCATAAAATTATGAATCATTTAACCAATCAGGAGATCAAACATGTAGATGGAATTGATTTTTACATCAGTAAAAAAATTACTGATGGCAAGATCATTAAAAGCATATCCTTTGAACATAAAAATAAGAATTACTCATTCAAAGAAGAAGTTAAAGCCTTTACTATAAGCGACTTTAGAAACCTGTTTGAAAAAAGCGGATTTATGATTTTAAATCACTTTGGTGATTATTCACTAAATCCATATAACGAGGTAAAATCAGACCGTCTGATTTTTATTTGCCAAAAAGCCCATGCTTGAACAGATTATTCAATTTGACCAGAATTTATTCTTTGCCATCAATCAGGGCCTGAGTAATTCCTTTTTCGACTGGCTGATGCCAGCCTTGAGAAATCGCTATTTCTGGACTCCCCTTTATTTATTTATCATAATCTTTTTGGTAAGAAACTATGGTAAAAAGGGATGGTTAATCCTGCTATTTGCATTCATAACTTTTGGTATAACTGATTACTTTTCATCATCCATTATCAAACCCTCAGTTGAACGTCTAAGGCCATGCAATGATTCTGAATTAAAGAAAGAAGTTAAAAATTTAATTGCATGTGGAACTGGATATAGTTTTCCTTCATCTCATGCAGCTAACCATTTTGGATTAGCTGTTTTTCTTATATTAATTTTCTACCATAAATGGAAGTTAATTCTACCCGTAGGGATATTTTGGGCTTTTTCAATCAGCTTTGCCCAGATTTATGTTGGTGTCCATTTTCCACTTGACACACTCGCTGGAGCCCTGCTGGGTTCTATGATCGGGTATGTAGTAGGTACATTATTACTCTTGAATAAATTATTTCAAAAATGGGAATTTGGGAATTAATTCTACTTTTTGGCAGCTCGATGGCAGGAGGACTGTCAATCTTCCTTTTAAAGAAGGATAATAGCAACCGATTGAAACTTGTTCTTTCTTTTAGCGGTGCATACTTATTTGCGATAACTATTCTACATCTTATGCCTGATGTCTATAAAACAGGTAACACAGCTATAGGTCTATTTATTTTAGGTGGCTTTATGCTACAGATTGTAATGGAACAGTTTTCAGAAGGAATAGAACATGGCCACATCCATAAAAATAAAAGTCATCAGCAGCACTACATTTTTCCGATTGGAATTATGGGAAGCTTATGCTTACATGCCTTTCTGGAAGGTATGCCATTAGCGCAGAAACAACATTCTGAACTTGTTTTTGGAATTGCAATTCACCATATACCTGCCGCTTTTGCATTGGGTAGTGTTCTTCTGCAAAACAATCTTGGCAAATCCAGGATTATAGCATTACTGATTATATTTGCGGCTATGAGTCCCTTGGGCTATTGGTTGAGTTTTGCAATTGCCAGAGGGGCAATTGGCAATATAGATTCATATTTTGACCGGATCATGGGCGTAGTAATCGGTATATTTCTACATATTTCAACCACCATTTTGTTCGAATCAAGTGTAGATCATAAATTTAACCTTAAAAAAATGGTTGCCGTATTACTTGGTGTCGGAATTGCGCTGTTTGCCTTTTATTTTCATTAAATGAGTTATACGATTTAAGTTGTAAATTATAAACTATAAGTAAGCATCTTATTCGGAAGAAACTTATCAAAAAGCAAAATGTTAATGGCTGAAATTTAAGGGAAATTTCAGTTTCTGTAGTGAGGTTGAACGATCAATGCTCAACTATCCCCTCATCTTATCCAATAAACAACTTAATTCAATTGCCTCTTCTTCGCTTAAATTGTGAGAAAGCATATCCTTTATAGAGATTTCATTGTCAAGCTTTTGAAGAATGTCTAAGCCTTTCTGACTGATGAGAATATCAACTGCCCTGCGATCCTTATTGTTTACACATCGTTTAACCAAGTCTTTCTGAACGAGTCTCTCAACAATTCTGGATGCATCAGACATTTTATCAAGCATGCGTTCTTTCAGGATATTTATGGTTGCAGGATTAGGATATTGACCTCTCAAAATTCTTAAAACATTGTATTGTTGAAGAGTTATATTGTGATTATTAAGCCTCAGCCTGAGTAAATTGGTTATCCAACCATAGGTATACAAAAGGTTTACAACCACTTTTTGGTGGCTATTTTCAAACTTCCTATTGTAAATTTCCTTCTCTATTTCCATTTTATCAAGTGATGTAAATGAAGCCAAAATAACATAAAAAGAAATTATTTAGGCTTAGTCTTAACTGATTTGTCCTGCCCATATTTCCAGGGACAGTTTAAACACTTATTTTTACAGCAATACCCTCTTTTTAAATGGTACTTTTCTGTGAAAACCAGGTTACCATCCTCATTTATATAGAAATCCACGTTTTCAACCAGCATAATTAAGCAATTTAACTATTAACTGGTCTTTGAAATAGGATTTAAGATGTTTTCCGTTTCCATGAAGTGTCCATATCTCAGTGGGATCAACTTGCTGAACCATGGTGAGTATATCATTCCAGTCTACATGATCCGAAATCAAAATTTTAAGGTCATTAGTTGACTGTAAATTTATCCATCCTGAAGCGAAAGCCCTGACCACATTTTTGGCTCTGATGTAGCTGTTGAATGTTAAAGGAGGAACTATATAAACTAAATTTTGATCGGGATTTTTCATTTGCTTCCTGGTATATAAATCATATTTGCCTGGCGGAAAGCCAAATTGCTCATAAATCTTGTTTAGTCCGATAATCGAATGATGAACCAAAACATGACGCTGCGGACAATATTCAGATAATAAATGGATAAGTCGTTGTGCTTTACCCAATGAATAAGCCCCTAGCAATACATTATAACTGAAGGAATTTAGCTTTTTGATTTCATCAGATGCTGGAGGATGAAGAACCTCAGGATCTGCAAAAGTAGATTCACTAATTAAAACATCAGCCTTTACAAACTCAATTTTCTCGCAGGTAGAATCAAGCTGTAATTTATAATCACCTGTATATAAGTATCTTACATCCTTATAAACCATAAGTACCTGAGCCGAGCCCAATATATGTCCGGCCGGAATGAAGCTTATAAAAACACCATTTAAATCGAAAGTTTCAGACCAATTGTAAGTAAGGAAAGTATTACCAGCATTCTTTTGATACCTGTGTTTCATAATAGCGGCAGTTGCCGGAGTACAATACACGATATCGTTGCCTCTTACCGCATGGTCACCATGTGCATGAGAAACAACAGCATATGCCGAAGGCTCTTTAGGATCAAGATAAAAATCACCATACCTGCAATACAAACCACGTTCATTGATTACCAAAAAATCTTCAACAATCATATCAGGATCTAATCGCTAAAAACTGCTGATGCAATTGAATAATTTTGGGAATTATTAGTTGTTTCTCATCGTTGTTTAGAATATGGTCCGCAAACTTTATCTTAACCTCATCACTAAACTGACGGTTCATTCTTAATTTAACATCTTCATCACTAATACCATCTCTAACCTTAACTCTACTAATTTTTGTTTCAGTTGGAGCAATAACAAGTATCGACTCATCGCACATCTTATAAGAATCACTTTCATATAAAAGGGCTGCTTCTTTGATAACATAAGGAGCGTCTTTTTGTTCTAAAAGCCAGTTGTCAAAAGCTCTGAAAACTGCAGGATGTACCAAAGAATTCAATTTCTCCAATTCCGGGTTGTTATTGAACACTAATGAAGAAATATAGCTACGATTCAATGTCCCTTCCTTTGTATAAGCACGCTCTCCAAAGGTATTTAGAATAGCGGTTTTTAAAACCTGGTCGGTATGCATAATAGACTTTGCAACATCGTCTGCATAGAAGACGGGGATCCCCAAAAGCTCAAATACCTTACACACAGTTGTTTTACCACTACCTATCCCACCAGTAACACCTACTTTCAACATCATTTCTGAATTATAAAATCTAAAGTCTGAGGTTCAATTTTAACGAGCTTTGAAAACTCAGGAAGTCGAATAATCCTGACAGGCAACTGGCTATATCCATCTTCCTTCCAATTATTTAGGTCAACATATAGATCAAAATCCTTTCGTTCGGTTTTCGGATATTTACTTAATGGGCTGAGAATAGTAACCTTTACCTTATCAGGCAATAATTTCACATTCCTAAACTCTTTATTATTTATGATACTAACAGGTATTTCAAGTACCTTTTCCGTAAACTCATCAGTGTTTAATCTGACATTAACATAATTGGGATAAATGGTAATATTAGCCTTAAGTGGTCGCTTCAGATTGATTTTCATATCCAAACTTTGACTCAAATCATTCAAATACAATGGTTCAGTTTCCCAATATTTTACTTCTGAAAGCTCTTTTAAAGGACCGGTAATGGTAATAAATGCTGGGTTTAACTGGACAGAATCAGAAATTCCAAACTGGGATTTAAATTGGATTTTCTGCTTAAACACAACAGGAATTTTCTTAACTGTACTTGAAGAAAAGTCAAAATACAAGGTATCGGGATTAACATTAACCACTTTTTGTGTAGAACCAATCTGAGTATTGATTTTTTGAATCTGCCCTGAAAGTTCAATAAAATTTTGCTTCTTTAAATCTTTCAACTCAATATCAACCGATTGAGGATTTATTCGCAGCTTAGAAAACAGCAATTGCCAGCCGGTTCCCTCTACCTGTAACCGAAGTGTATCTGATTGAAGAGGATTAAATGCTCTGTTTTCAGGCAGATTAACAAAACGTACCAGGGTTTGAACCTGATAAACGTATCTATTTGAAAGTGAAAAAAACAGCCATGCCCCCACTGCGATAAAAAAGCAGAGAAAAAACAGGGAAATCCTGCGTCTTTCAATTTTTGTAAATTTAAATAAGGGCATTACGTTTTCAATTCAAATTTAGTCAAATAAAAACGCCGCTTCAAAAATGAGGCGGCGTTCTTTAAAACAAACAATTAAAAATTACTTAGCTGCTGCCTGAACTAGTGCTTTTGAAGATTCTAAAGATACCGAAGATTTTTCGAAACGAATCTTTGTACCACTTTCAACTTCAATTAGGAATGTAGTTTCATTCAGGTCAACTATTTTCCCATGAATACCGGAAGTAGTTATCACTTTATCTCCCTTTTTTAATTCCTCTACAAATTTTTTGTGATCCTTCGCCTTCTTCATTTGCGGACGAATCATAAAAAAATAAAACACCACAATAATTAGTAGCATAGGTAAAAATTGGCCAATCTGTTGCATATCCATATATTATATTTTAAGTTAAATTTATTTAGTTTCTACTGCCATCACCATCCCAAGAATATTCAGCTCAGTTAGAGAAGGTATTGTATTTGCGGTAATACTTATTACTTTATTTTGCATTCCAGGTTTTCCTGCACTGTTAAATACCACGCGGATAACACCTTCAGCACCAGGAGCAACAGGCTCTTTTGGATAATCGGGCACAGTACAGCCACAAGTTGCAGTTGCACTATTTATAATTAAAGGGCTGTTACCAATATTCTTAAATTTGAAATCATAGGTTACAACATCTCCATCTATGATCTTACCAAAGTCATAAACTTCCTTTTCAAACTTGAAAGCAGGGGCATTGGCCGTATCAGCAGTTGCAATTTCACTTGATTGTATTAAATCAGCAGTGTTTTCAACTGCTTTTTGATTGTTACATGCTGTTAAACTGATAAGGCAGGCAATTGATAAAAAATAATTTCTCATTGGTTATTAATAGTATTGATTTTAAAAAAATATGAATAAAAAATCTTGTTCAAATTTACTCGATTAATCCACGACCTGATTTATGAAGCTTTCCAGAAGCTTTCAATTCTGCTAATATTTTATCTAAAATACCGTTAATAAATGAATTGCTTTTCGGAGTACTAAATTCTTTTGCAATTTCAATATATTCATTCATTGTAACTTTTACTGGAATAGATTGGAAATGTACAAGTTCTGTAATTGCCATTCGCATTAAAAGCGTATCCATCACAGCAATTCTTTCTGAATCCCAATTTTTAGTCTTTTGCGCAATCATTTC
>CAMBFY010000168.1 GCA_945865415.1 Sphingobacterium thalpophilum | reverse complement strand
TTGGCAAAATACAATCCTGATACAGAAATAACTATCACCGCTGGTGGCACCCAGGCTATATTTGCTTCTATTGCCTGTGTAATTGAAGCAGGTGATGAAGTGATTATTTTCGAACCAGCTTATGATTCTTACACTCCATCTGTAAATCTCTTTGGAGGTATTGTCAGGGCGGTGGAACTAAATGCGCCCAACTACACCATTAACTGGCAGGAAGTAAGGCAGCTTGTCAACGAAAAGACCCGAATGATCATCATCAATTCACCAAATAATCCGACATCCAAAACTTTGGCAGAAGAAGATATGGCAGAATTAATCAGTATTACCAGAGATACTAATATTCTGATCATCAGTGATGAAGTGTATGAACATTTGGTTTATGATGGAAAAAAACATCTCAGCGTTTCGCATTATCCTGAATTAATGGAAAGAAGCTTTATTACCGCCTCATTCGGTAAACTCTTACATACTACCGGATGGAAAGTAGGTTACTGTCTGGCACCGGAATATTTAATGAAAGAATTTCGTAAAGTTCATCAGTTTGAGGTCTTCAGTGTTAACTCTGCGGTACAATATGCGATTTCAGATCATTTGTTAAATGAACGTAATTATTTGGAAATCAGTGATTTTTTTCAGGCCAAGAAAGATTTTTTCCATAATTTAATGAAAGAAACACGATTTGATCTGTTACCTTGCCATGGTTCATATTTCCAATCGGTGCAATATTCCAGAATTAGTGATGAAGGAGATACTGAATTGGCGACAAGGATCATTCGGGAGTATGGCGTAGCCTCGATTCCTGTCTCTGCTTTTTACCAAAAAGGTACTGATCATAAAGTTTTACGCTTTTGCTTTGCAAAGAAGCACGAAACACTTGAAAGGGCCGTCAGTAAGTTAGCTGAAATTTAACAGCAAGTAATTTAGAATATTAACGTATGAATATCATTCAATGAGTACGCTAAAAATAACCACCTTTCAGGCTTATTTGTTTTGGGAAAACATTGATAAGAACCTGCAAAATCTTGGACTGAGACTTTCCTCAATTCGCGAAAAAACAGATCTGATTGTATTGCCTGAAATGTTCAGCACAGGCTTTTCCATGAACCCAGAAGCACATGCCGAAGCAATGGATGGCAAAACCATGAATTGGATGCTTCAGCAGGCAAAAAAGTTTAACTGTGTAATAACCGGAAGCATCATCATTAAAGAAGATCAAAAATATTTCAACCGATTAATTTGGATGCGCCCTGATGGTAGCTATGAGTATTATGACAAGAGACATCTTTTTGGTTTGGGTGAAGAGGACAAACATTATTCATCAGGAGACAAAAAACTATTTGTTGAATTACATGGCTGGAAAATTTGTCCGATGATCTGTTATGATCTCCGTTTCCCTGTATGGCTTCGAAATAAAGATGAAGAATATGACATGCTTTTAATCGTAGCAAACTGGCCTGAACGCCGTTCAATGCATTGGCGGACACTTATTCCTGCAAGAGCAATAGAGAATCAGTCATTTGTAGTAGCTGTTAACCGAGTTGGAAATGATGGAAATGAAATTTATCATTCCGGTGATTCGATGTGTATTGATCCTAATGGAAATGTGATTTATTATAAACCAAATGATGAAGATTTACACACTTTTTCAATCAACAAAGAAGATCTGATTACCGCCAGGCAGTCGTTCCCTTTTCTTAAGGATGCAGACAAGTTTGAACTAAACCAATAATTTTAACCAATCCTGAAAAATTAGATCCCTGATTAGTTGGCGAAATGGAAATAAAACATGGTGAAAATGCGCATAAAGCCTTTTTTTTACGTTGAGAAAACAATAAAGTACTTGCGGAGTTAACGTTTAGCCATGCCGCGTTCAGGTAAAGCTTTATAATGTCGCCAGATAAAATCATGATCAAGCGCTACAGTACTCGGTTGTTTAAAACTGTAAACCTGACAGCCCTGCGGATTCAGGCCACTCATGGTATGTTGTATTATACTATCTTTTCCTGAAGCATCCAAAGCCTGAAAAATAATAAGGAGGGAATTTCTATTGAGTGCATACATTTCCTCCTGCAAATAACTCGTCTCATTACCGAGTTCGCTTAGTAATTAAATGGCCTGCTCTTTTTTAAAATCTGCTGAAAATCCGGGATCGTGACTTTTTAAATTTAATAAGGATCATTTGCTGACTTTGAACTTTGTAATTAATTCATCTATAGAAAATCTTTTTCATCAATTTAAAACAAATTTTAGCCCTTTAATGTTATTTTGCCAGTAATTCGAAATTCTTAGAAATTTGCTGCATATTCATTCCGATTTCCTCATATTTACCCAATGTTCAGAAGAATCAAAAACAAGCCTCTTCGTTATTTTTCAATAGTTATATATTCTATTATAATATTTTTCTGTGCCCTTGAGCTCAATTTCTTGTGGCTTTTCGGCTATTCACCCTCAATAAGAGATATTAAGACCCCCAACATTAATATAATCTCAGAGCTTTATACCGCAGACGGTAAACTGATAGGTAAATATTTTAAAGAAAACCGTACCCCAGTAGAATTTGACAGCATCTCCCCTGCAGTGATTGATGCATTGGTTGCGACTGAAGATGTAAGATTTTATCAACACAGTGGCATAGATGTGCGCTCCTTGATATCTAGTACTATTTCAACGGCAACAGGCGCCCGCCGTGGCGCCAGTACGATTACGCAACAGCTTGCCAAAAATCTATATAGTACCCGAAACAGAAAATCTCAGGGTCTGATCAGATACATTCCGCTTGTCCGGACTGCCCTATTTAAGTTAAAAGAATGGCTCACTGCTTTTAAACTTGAAAAGTATTATTCAAAAAATGAAATTTTAACCTTATATCTGAATACTGTCCCTTTTGGAAACAACACGTTCGGAATTAAGACTGCATCCAAACGTTATTTCAATAAAAGCGTTAACAAACTTCAGGTTGAAGAAGCAGCCCTCCTTATCGGGATGCTGAAAGCAACTACCACTTATAATCCTATCCGAAATCCTGATAAGACACTTGAAAGAAGAAATACAGTACTTGGTCAAATGCAGAAATACGATTATCTGACTGAAACAGAATTTAAAAAGTACAGTATTAGGCCGCTTAAACTAAATCCCGGAACGATGGATGAGGGAAGTGATGGGGGTTCATTTCTTAGGTCTGCTGTGTCCAGATACCTGGAAAAATGGTGTGAGAATAACGACTATGATTTGTATGGCGACGGTTTAAAAATTTACACCACAATCGATTCCCGATTGCAGCGCTATGCGGAAGAGGCAGTAAACAGTCAGATGAAGCTATTACAAAAAAGGTTCGAAAATGTCTGGGGCAATGAAAACCCATGGCGCACCTCAGATGGAAAGGAAATTCTTGACTTTCCCGAGGTGGCAGCACAAAGGCTCCCTTATTACGGATTTCTGAAGAAAAAATTCAATAATAATCCGGATTCAATCAATTTCTATTTGACCAGACCGAAGAAAATGAAAGTTTTCAACTGGGAAGGAGAAAAAGAAGTGGAATTTTCAACAATAGATTCGATTAAATATTATGCTAAAATCCTGAATACCGGAATGATGACATTGGATCCTTTCAATGGACATATAAAAGTTTGGGTTGGCGGAATTGATAACAAATACTTTAAATATGATCATGTAAATCAGGCGAAAAGACAAGCAGGTTCAACATTCAAACCATTTGCTTATCTGGCTGCACTTGAAGCAGGCATGAATCCATGTGATAAATTTATCGACGAAGCGGTAAGGATACCATATACCTTAAAAGGAAAGACTGAATACTGGGAACCAAAAAATTCAAATTACAGCTTTTCAGGAAGAGAAATGTCCTTGCGCTGGGCAATGGGCAAATCTGTGAATTCAATAACTGCACAAATTACTGAAAAAGTGGGAGCACAAAATGTTGTAAAATTTGCAAAGGCCTGCGGAATTGAAAGTGACCTGAAAGCCGTACCTTCCGTGAGTCTGGGTCCAAATGATGTCAGCATTTTTGAAATGGTCAAGGCATACGGTACCTTTTTAAACAAGGGGGTAAGAACTGAACCCATTTTGGTAGAAAGAATAACGGATTCAGAAGGAAATCTGATACAAGAGTTTAAAGCTGAACAAAAAAGAACTCTTACTGAAGAAATTGCTTATCTGATGATTTATATGCTCAGAGGAGGTATGGAGGAGCCTGAAGGAACTTCACAGGCACTATGGGAATGGGATCTTTGGAAAAACAATAACCAGATCGGTGGTAAAACCGGAACATCTTCAGATTATGTGGACGGCTGGTACATGGGAGTTACTAAAGATCTGGTAACCGGAGTATGGGTTGGTTGTGATGAGCGAAGCGTACACTTTAAAACTTCACAAACCGGAGAAGGTTCGAGAACAGCACTTCCAATCTTCGGTAAATTCATGGAAAAAGTATATAAGGATGCTGCATTAGGGATACAACCCGGACCATTCCCAAAACCCGGAGTGAAAATCACGAGGGAATACCAATGCGTGACCGTTTATAGCAGACCAGATACCACAGGCATTGATTCAGCATTCATCGATTCTTTATATATTCCATTTGAATCCCCTGACTCAGCAGAAGTACCAGCTTTACCCATCCGAAGCAATACAAGTCCGAAAATTCAGGAAAATAAAAGCAAACAAGCCCAGGAAAACAAGCAGCCTCCAAGTCCTAAAATAGAACCTCCGGTTGAACCACAAAAAACACGTAAAGAGATCAGGGAAGAGCGTAGAAAAAATAAGGCAAAGCAAAATAATTGAATCATTATTTTATGACTTAATAATTAAATCTCTGAAAATCAAAATCATTAATTTTACGTAATTTAGAAAAAGTACATTTCATTATAAAGTATGAGAAAACGTAGTATTTGCAGAAAAATGCCATCATTTTGGCTGATCATGATCTTATTTACAGCTGTTTTTTTTAGTGCTAGCACAGAAACAAATGCGCAATATTTCGGGCAAAATAGGGTAAGATATAAAAATCTAAAGTTTAAAGTTTACGAAACCCCACACTTTGACCTGTACTATTATTTGAAAAATGATAGTTTGGTACAGCGTTTTGCTAAAGAAGCAGAGGTTTGGTATGAACTCCATCAGCAGGTTTTCAGAGATACCTTTTTGAAAAAGAATCCATTTATTCTCTATTCAAATCATCCTGATTTTCAGCAAACAACGGCATTAATGGGTGAAGTTGGTGTTGGAACAGGTGGTGTTACCGAAGGAATGAAAAACAGGGTAATCATGCCGATTTCTCAGTTAAATCATCAAACCAGACACGTTCTTGGACATGAGCTTGTACATGCTTTTCAATATCACTCCTTGATAGAAGGCGATTCAACCAACCTCGAAAATATAGGTAATTTACCACTCTGGATGGTTGAAGGTATGGCTGAATACCTTTCCATTGGAAAACAGGATGCCTACACGTCTATGTGGATGCGGGATGCCTATCTAAATAAAGATATCCCATCTTTAAGAGATCTGACCACCACAAATAAATACTTTCCATATCGTTACGGACAAGCATTCTGGTCCTACATTGGCTCTACATACGGCGACACGGTTATTGTTCCGCTTTTTAAAGAAACCGCGAAATATGGCTACGAAATGGCTATTCGCAGAACTTTTGGATATGACGAAAGAACCCTCTCCAGTCTCTGGAAAACAAGCGTAGAAAATACCTACAGACCATTTTTAAAGGATACTGCCCAAACACCTATCGGAAAAAAGATAATTGATGATAAGAATGGTGGCGCAACGTATAACCTGGCTCCAGCAATATCTCCTAATGGAAATTATGTTGCTTTCCTATCAGAACGCGATCTCTTGAGTATCGATCTCTTTCTTGCTGATGCAAAAACCGGAAAAATCTTAAAAAAATTATCCAGTAAGGCAAAAAGCGGACATATTGATGAATATAACTTTATAGAATCTGCAGGTGCATGGTCGCCTGACAATAGAAAATTTGCATTCAGCGCGTTTAGTGGCGGGGTAACCAAACTTTTGGTAGTTGATATATCAAGTGGAAAGGTAATATCAACCGAAGGAATGGGTAGTGTAGAAGAGTTTAGTAATATCACATGGTCACC
>CAMBFY010000167.1 GCA_945865415.1 Sphingobacterium thalpophilum | reverse complement strand
CAGTATCGAGTATCGAGACTTAATACAGCTTCATGTGGTATTAATTCGTAGAGATTAAATTATGGGTACAGATGGAAATGAGTAATTAGTAATTGCAATTCCCTAGTCTGTGATTCGCAATTCCTAACTAAAAAATGATAGTTCGAAATTCCTCAAAACAAAAAAAGGCTTACGTTTTAGACGCAAGCCCTTTCATATTTTCAAATAGAAATACTATTCTTCTTTTTTCTCTTCAGAATCCGCAGCTGGTGTTTCTTCAGTTGCATCAATTTCCGGAGTTTCCTCAGCAGCTTCAACCTCAGCTACCGGAGCTTCAACGGTCGCAGCAGTTTCAACTTCAGCTGATGGAGTTTCAACAACTTCTGCTTCTTCTGCAACAACTGCAGGAGCAGATTTAGGAGCAGGAGCATCAGTAGATTTCTTTGCCTTTGAACCACCACGACGGCGGGTTGTTTTCTTTTCAGCAGCTACATCTCCGCTTGTGTAAACCTCATTGTAATCAACAAGTTCAATTAAAGCCATTGATGCATTATCACCTAAACGATTTCCCATTTTAAGAATTCGGGTATAACCTCCGGGACGATTTGCCACTTTAGCAGCAATATCACGGAAAAGTATCGAGACTACTTCTTTGTTTTGTAGGTAACTGAATACTGTACGACGAGAATGAGTAGTGTCATCTTTAGATTTTGTAATAATTGGTTCAACATACACACGTAAAGCTTTTGCTTTTGCAAGTGTGGTTGTAATGCGCTTGTGTAATATAAGCGAAGAAGCCATATTTGCCAGCATCGCTCTGCGGTGACTGTCAGTACGACTTAAATGGTTTACTTTTTTACCGTGTCTCATGTTTCTTTAAATTGTGCACGTGCATACCGTCAATCAACCTTTCGGGATCGGGAATTATGCATTTCGCTTATTATTTTATTATTATTCTTCGTCTAATTTAAATTTGGAAAGATTAATTCCAAAGGATAATCCTTTAGATTTAACAAGATCCTGTATTTCAGTTAATGATTTTTTACCAAAGTTTCTGAACTTAAGCATGTCTGCAACGTCGTAAGAAACCAGATCAGCTAATGAACGGATATCTGCAGCTTTGAGGCAATTTAATGCACGAACAGAAAGGTCAAGATCAACCAGTTCCATTTTAAGGATTTTACGCATATGTAAAATTTCCTCATCTACTTCTTTAGTTTCTTCCTTAGCCTGTGATTCAAGCATGATATTCTCGTCCGAGAACAACATGAAGTGATGAATTAAAATTTTAGCTGCTTCTTTCAAAGCATCCTCAGGATGAATAGAACCATCAGTAGCTATATCAAGAACTAATTTCTCATAATCAGTTTTCTGCTCAACACGGAAGTTTTCAATAGAATACTTCACATTTTTGATTGGAGTGTAGATTGAGTCTATAGCGATAAGACCTAAAACAGCATCTACATTCTTATTTTCTTCTGCAGCAACATAACCTCTACCTTTATTTACTGTTAATTCGACCTCCAAAGTAACTGAAGTCTCCATATTACAGATAACCAGATCAGAATTTAGAACTTCAAAATTATTGGAGAACTTACTGATATCACCAGCCTTAAACTGATCAGTACCGTTAATGATAACAAAGATTTTCTCATTATCACCAGACTCACCGGTCTTTTTGAAACGTACCTGCTTTAAATTCAGAATAATTTCAGTTACATCTTCTACAACACCTTTAATTGTTGAGAATTCATGGGATACTCCCGAAAAGCGAACTGAGGTTATTGCAAAACCTTCCAGGGAAGATAAAAGTATTCTGCGTAGTGCATTACCAATGGTAACACCAAAACCAGGCTCTAATGGTCTGAATTCAAATGTTCCTTCGAAATCCGTAGATTTCTGCATGATAACTTTATCAGGTTTCTGAAATGCTAAAATTGCCATTTATCAAATTTGTTTATTGTTTATGGATATGAGATTTGAGAAATGAAATTTGAGATTTGAGTTTGATCCCGATAAAAATCGGGATTGACCTCACATCTCAAATCTCTGATCTCATATCTTATTTAGAGTACAATTCGACGATCAGGTTTTCCTTGATATTCTCAGGAATTTCATCACGTGTTGGATAGTTAAGGAATTTACCGGTCAAGGTACTTGCATCCCAATCTAACCAACTGAATTTATTAATAGTTCTTGCAGCAACTGCATGAGAGATCGCTTCCAGCGTTTTAGAACGTTCACGTACAGCAATTACATCACCTGAACGTAAAGAATAGGAAGCAATGTTAACAACCTCTCCATTTACAGTAATATGCTTATGTCCTACTAACTGACGGGCAGCTGAGCGAGTTGGCGCTATCCCTAAGCGGTATACCGTATTATCAAGACGCGCTTCTAGAAATTTTAACAAATTATCTCCGGTAATACCTTCTTTAGCAGATGCTTTATGGAAAAGGTTCTCAAAATAGCGCTCCAATACACCGTAAGTGTACTTAACTTTTTGCTTCTCCATTAACTGCACTGCATATTCAGACTGCTTACCTCTTTTTCTGGAGGTACCATGCATTCCCGGAGGATAATTTTTTCTTTCTAATGCCTTATCAGGACCGAAAATTGGTTCTCTGAATCTACGGGCGATCTTGGACTTTGGTCCTGTATATCTAGCCATGTTTGTGGGTTTTTAAAGTATCTTTCAGCCCAAGGCTGAAGAATCTTAGCTTTAAAAAAATTATTAATTATTATTTGTTAAACTCTTCTTCTCTTTGGAGGACGGCAACCGTTGTGCGGAAGTGGAGTAATGTCCTGAATCGTGGTTACTTCTATTCCTGAAGTTTGCAATGTACGAATAGCAGACTCACGACCTGAGCCAGGTCCTTTAACATAAACCTGAACTTTACGAAGTCCAAGATCATGCGCCACCTTAGCACAATCACCTGCAGCTTGTCCGGCAGCATATGGAGTATTTTTCTTAGAACCTTTGAAGCCCATTTTACCAGCCGAAGACCAGCTGATTGTTTGACCCTGTAAATTAGTGAGCGTGATGATGATGTTGTTGAATGTAGCATTCACGTGAGCTTCACCAATTGGCTCTACAATTACAATACGTTTTTTGGTAACTTTTTTAGTTTTTGCCATTAGTTTAGATTTGAGATATGAGACTTGTCCCGATTATGATCGGGATGACACTCCTATCTATTTCTTGTTTTAGTCATGAAGTATAAATCATATGGATCCGAAACTTCATATCCGCTTAAATTGTTAATTAATTGAGACAAGATTCGAAATATTCTCATATTTCAATCTCATACCTGCCTGCGGCAGATAAGTCTCATATCTTATTTAGTTGCTTTTTTCTTATTTGCAACTGTTTTACGTTTTCCTTTACGGGTACGTGAGTTATTCTTGGTACGCTGACCACGAACTGGAAGTCCCTTACGGTGACGAAGTCCACGGTAACAACCAATATCCATTAAACGTTTGATGTTCAACTGAACTTCAGAACGTAATGCGCCCTCAACTTTGATTTCATCGTTTATGAAACCACGAATTGATGATAACTGATCATCGGTCCAATCCTGTACTTTGATGTTCACATCAATACCTGCATCTTTGAGGATTCTTTGTGCGGTTGCCCTTCCAATACCGAAAATGTAAGTTAAACCGATTTCTCCTCTTTTGTTTCTTGGTAAATCAATACCTGCTATCCTTGCCATATTTTATTAAAAGTTGTAAGTTGTAGGTTAAAAGTTATAAGTCACTATGTCTAAATACTAACTAGTAACTACCGGCAACTAAATTTAATTTTATCCCTGACGTTGTTTGTATTTAGGGTTCTTTTTGTTAATCACATAAAGTACTCCCTTGCGACGGATCACCTTACAATCAGCGCTGCGTTTTTTGATGGATGCTCTAACTTTCATCTTTTCTCTATTTGTATCTGTACGTTATTCTACCTTTACTTAAATCATATGGAGACATTTCCAGCTTCACCTTATCTCCTGGTAAGATTTTGATGTAATGCATCCTCATCTTCCCTGAAATATGCGCAATAATCTCATGACCGTTCTCCAACTCTACACGAAACATTGCATTTGACAACGCTTCTCTGATTATTCCGTCCTGTTCAATTGAAGCCTGTTTGGCCATATATTATTTAAGTTTTTCCTGTCTTTTACAACTCCTGACTGAAATGATTCAAAGCATTTTATTGTAATTCATCAAAGCATTTGATTTACAATAGTATATTATCTTTTTCAGCCAATTGCAATAGGGTTGCAAAATTAAGTATTTTTTTTTAATTTTTATTCTTTTTGTTTCAAAACTTCCTCAATGTACTGAAATGTTGAAAGAACATCTGCTTTTCCCTTCTTTACAGCCACTGAATGCTCATAATGAGCTGATGGCTTTTTGTCTATCGTGCTTACTGTCCAGCCATCATCCCAAAATTTTACTCCGGGTTTCCCGCCATTGATCATCGGCTCTATTGCAATAACCATTCCCTCTTCGAGCTTGATACCTGAACCACGTCGTCCGTAATTAGGAACCTCAGGTTTCTCATGAAGTTTGAACCCAACTCCATGGCCCACAAGTTCTTTCACTACTCCAAAACCATTCTTCTCAGCATGTTCCTGAACGGCATATCCCACATCTCCTATCCTCATTCCAACCACAGCTTTATCAATAGCAAGCTGAAGACATTCTTTAGTGATCTTGAGTAATCGCAAAGTATCGTCATCCACATTTCCAATTGGAAAAGTATAAGCTGAATCACCAACAAACCCATTCAACACCACGCCGCAGTCCACCGATACAACATCTCCATCCTGAATCACATACTCTCCAGGGAAACCGTGAACAACCTGATCATTTAAGGATATGCAAAGTGAATACGGAAATCCATTATAATTCAAAAAAGCCGGAACTCCACCATGATCTCGTATGAATTCCTCAGCTAATTTGTTAAGCTCTATAGTCTTTACTCCCTCCCCAATAACCTTTGCTACTTCACCGAGAGTTTTTGAAACGAGAAGATCACTTGCCCTGATCTTCTCAATTTCCTCAAGATTTTTGTATTGAATTTTAGACATTAATTTTACATTGCCGGTCCGCCTGCCTGAACAGGAGTACGACCTTTGATCCTGCCAGTCTTCATTAACCCATCGTAATGACGCATTAACAAATGACTTTCGACCTGCTGTAATGTATCCAAAACAACCCCAACAAGAATTAACAGGGAAGTACCGCCAAAGAAATTGGCAAACTGGCTGTTAACACCGAGGATAATTGCAATTGATGGCATGATTGCGATTAAAGCCAAAAATATAGATCCCGGTAGGGTAATTTTTGAAATCACAGCATCTATATACTCACCAGTAGTCTTCCCTGGTTTAACACCGGGAACAAAACCTCCGTTCTTTTTCATATCATCTGACATCTGTACCGGGTTAACTGTGATGGCAGTATAGAAAAAGGTAAATGCAATAATCATAAATGCAAAAGTCAGATTATAAGTCAGAGAAGTATAATCACTGAAGGAAGCCAAAAATGATGATTGAACCGATGGAAAGAACGAGCCGATGGTGGTTGGAATAAACATAATCGCCTGGGCAAAAATGATAGGCATTACACCGGCAGCATTAACCTTCAAAGGAATATACTGACGAACGCCTCCGTATTGCTTTGCACCTACAATCTTCTTGGCATATTGAACAGGAATCTTTCTCACACCCTGAACAATAAGTATAGTAAACATTACAACCAGGAACAAAGCCACAATTTCCACTATGAAGGAAATCAACCCTCCCTGAGCACCCATACGGGAATTGAACTCAGAAAGTATACCGAATGGTAATTGGGCAATGATACCTACCATTATGATCAGGGAAATACCATTTCCAATACCTTTATCAGTGATTTTCTCGCCTAACCACATTACGAACATAGTTCCCGCAGTTAATATACACATTGCAGATATGGTAAAAATTGGCTCCGATAATAAACGAGCATCCGGACTAATCTGTGATCGAACATATCCTACAGCCTGCAATGCTGTAATGATAATGGTCAGATAGCGAGTAAACTGATTGATCTTTTTACGTCCGCTCTCACCCTCCTTTTGTAATTTCTGGAAATAGGGAACTGCAATACCTAACAGCTGCACTACGATGGATGCAGAAATATAGGGCATTACACCCAAAGCGAAAATGGATGCTCTC
>CAMBFY010000166.1 GCA_945865415.1 Sphingobacterium thalpophilum | reverse complement strand
ATCACTAGTGTCCGGGGAACTTTAAATTGTAAAATAAAAGATCAAATTCTTAGCTCATAATTATTATTTCTACTTTTCCTGCAGCAGAAAAGTAGCAAAATGCCGCCGCTGCACCTGATGCTATTAAAGTTAATACTTTGGCTTGGACTGTGCCTACCGCACCAGCTGAGGCGGAAAAAACGTTAACGGAGATTTTGTGCTTAGGCCAAAGCTTATCAACAGTCCTGTTATTTTAGGTAGAATTTTGCAGATTTCAAGGCAGTGAAACCATAAAAAATGATTCTAAACTAAAAGGGGGGCTTGCTTTGTATCAGACTCTTAAAAATACACTTCTTGCAATGAAAATGGCCATTTTATCTGAAATTTTATTTTAACCGGACACTAGTGATTATCAAATTTTCAAATTTACTAATTATAAAAGAAGGCTATCTATCCGGTGGGCATGTACAAGGTTCTCACATGGGGACCAGGTAAAAATGGTGAAATGTCCATCCTGGGAAGCTACCAGAGCGATTGAATCGCGTTGATCATGAACAAATTGTGCTGCAGAAATATGTCTTGTGCCTCCGCTGCTTGCAGGATTAACAATTATCCCTTCACCCCCTATTATAGGTTCAGTTAAAAGCACCCGTTCAACCCTCGGACTGCCATCAATCCGGCCAATCTTGGCGCCAAATGCAAGTACCTCGTATTGATCACTTATCACGGTCGCACCATCGATAGCTGTAAGTCCGGCAATACTATCAATCACACGGCTAAGCTCTCCAAGCCAAACACCCGATGACCACTTGCTATGATCATCATTCATCAGGTCGGTCAAACCTGAAAACGAAGGATAAACAGCATATTTAATTGGTTTTAATATAGATTCACGCCATGCATCTGTTTTTGAAGGAACTACAAGTAAGATTCCGCCATGCTTATGTGCACGCATGGATGTAGCCATTTGAATAAGTACATTAACCGAGTTATCATCCGATTCTGAACTAAAACCGAGCAATGAGGTAAGTAACATCGGGCAATCAGGTAAATTTGCAGTACTTTCATCCACTATCTTGATTTGATCCCCCCTTAGTACCATTACATTGGTAAATTTCCCAAAACCATGCATTCTTCTATGTTTTATGACCAGTAGTCCAGGTTCTGAAACATCCAACACAAAACAACAATTAGGAATATTATGTGTGGTTCCCCAAACATGTAAGCCATTTTCGTCATACCAGACTCCCAAATGTACACCCGGCCGTTCAACACCCGGCCCTAACTTAGTTAATACCTGACTGCTAAAAGTGAGTTTCTGTTCAAACTGAAGTACAGAAGCTGATTGCTCAGGTGGAAGAAACGCTAATGAAATCTTTGGTGAATTTCCCTCTTCCCTCCTTAAACTTGCCCAAAATGCAATGTCGAGTATAATTTCAATCTGAGTGGCAGATGGTGTAGATGCCAAATCTGACTCGCCTCTTTGCACAGCTTCATTTAAATGATCTGCAAAATGCTTTTCTGCAATTAACGCAACAGAAGCTGCAGCTTTATAAGTAGACAAAGTAGACATATTTAGAAATTCAAAGAAAAGAACCAATCATTTTATTGATCGTATAAATACAGGTATCACCTTGAATACCATTCATAGAAGACTACGTCAAATTAAAAAGTTAGAACTCGTTAAACGATCAGGTACTAATCTGGAGGTAACAATAAGACAAATACCAACTCGCCAAGTACCAGCTATTGCTATTTAACTTGTTAGCCCTTCTGGTTCAGCAGAATCAACCACCCTATTCATAGAGAGCGCTACGGAAGTCCTTTTTATTTGATTCAGAAGGTCAGTCTGGCTGCCTTGATGGCATAATGACAAGCTCTTGTTCAGCTTCAACCGACTGAGAAATCAAATTTGGCTTCGGAGTAATTTTCTTTTGGGTTTTAGGAGGAAGCCTGTTCTCTACCTTTTCAAACAGATCACGCTCATCAATATTACCTTCAATCCAGATCCTGCCATTAATAATAGACCCAGGCTCTACACTTATAGAGTTAGTCCTAATATTCCCGCTAATTACGGCATCACTTTTAATGACAACAAATTCTGTAGCAATGATGTCTCCAACTACTTTTCCGTTGATATTAGCGGATCTCGAAGTAATATTACCTGCTATTTCAGCACTTGAATCTAACGTAACTTCTTTCAATGAATAAATGTTTCCAATTAGCTTTTCATCAAGAATAATAGAACTTGTGGAAATAAAATTATCTTCAAACCTGATGATGGTAGTGTGAAAATCTGCTACAATCTCCTTTTGCCGGTTCTTTTTATCGAGAGATTTCTTAAAAAAATTTAAAGCCATTCCGATTATATAGTTAATGTAGTTAAAACCCTTGTTGCATGATCAAAATCCAATCCATCCGAAGATTGTCGCTTCCCAAAAGAAACACGAAGTGAAATTGGTGTATAAACTTTATCTGTTGGGCTGGCAGAACTAGCAGCAAACTCCAATTGCGCGATTTCACCGAATTCATTTTTAAAACACTCAACCAAATCATGAAAGATTTTAAAACCATTTAACAGGTTCTTTGAGGTATCGTTTAGGTAGGAATTACTATTTTCTAATGAATTGGAAAACGACTGAATTGCAAACATTATTATATTTTAATTAGAGTTTATATTTAGTTTAATTCCAATTATCATGATGGGAGTAAATATACCGTAGTAGTACATTTATTCAAATCGACATAACATAATCTTAACAAATGCACACTAATTTAGAATTATATTATTAATTTGAAGCAAAAATACAATAAAATTGACAAAAAGTTTTAAAAAAACAATAAAATGCCGTATAATCGCAGATTAAATTTTGTAAGGGTAAAATTGTATCTATTTTTAAAATAAGCAGAAAAATGATATTTTCGAAGTCAGATTTAAGTACAGTTTTGATTTTAGGTGCCAACAAAGGCGAAACAAAATCCCTGCGTATCAAAACAAAACACCTCAAACGCTTAAAACACTATGTCCTAACAATTGGCATTACTATATTTATTCTAACCTGCACAATTATATTTCTTACAGTTGAATTAAGCAAAATTGAAAAGGAGAGAATCGCATACAACAGAGAAATTTCTCATTTAAAAAAACAGATACCTCCCCCTACGGATAGTGCGCAAGCCAGAAATTATATCCAGAATATAGAGAATAAACTAAAAAAAATCAATCAATATCTCATTAAAAGAGGGATTAAAGGATTCAAAATAGATGAGATAGGTGGCAATAACGAAACATCGGCTGAACTTCGCTCTGAAGACATCTATGCGCTTTACGATGAGCGACTAGAAGACTTTCTCCTTGGTGTAGCTTTCACTCCGCTGGGATATCCAGCTAATTATGCGATAAACTCAGCCTTTGGTTACCGTGGTGATCCAATCAGACGTGGAAGGGTAGAGTTTCATCCGGGTATAGATTTTAAAGGACGCAGGGGTGATGCGGTCAAAAGTACTGCCGATGGTAAGGTCGTGATTGCAGGTTGGTTCCAGGGATACGGACAATGTGTAAAAATTAAGCATAAAAATAATCTTGAAACTCTATACGGTCATTTATCTAAGGTGAATGTTAAAGTCGGACAAACTGTGAATACCGGACAGGTTGTAGGCAATGTTGGTTCAACCGGGCATTCTACCGGAAATCATCTTCATTATGAGGTAAGAAAAAATGGCAAACCAATAAATCCAAAAAGCTTCCTAAGTATAAACTAAGAATATGGCAAGTACTAAAAATTCACAAAATACCCCAGCACCCACACTAATAAGTAAAGGTTGTGTAATTCATGGCAGAATTGAATCTGATGTTTTTGTGAGAATCGATGGACACATTAAAGGCGATTTGATCATTTCTGAGGGTTTAATAATTGGGGAACATGGAATAATTGAGGGAAATATCAAAGCTAGAGAAATTGTAGTTTTCGGAAAAGTAAATGGAAATGTCACAGCAGACTCCATAGACATAAAAAATTCGGGTAATATACTTGGAGAGTTGCATACCAATTCTTTACAGGTTGAAACAGGTGCAACCTATATTGGAAACGTAGTCATGGACAAAGTGCCGGCAAAAAAAGAAAACGCTGCTGGTTCGAGGTAATTGAATAAACGCTCTTTTTCATTCACAATCTTCAAAAACCAAGTTGCTGATCAGCATATCTCAAGCTTAGTTCCAATATAATTTTACAAATTGATTGTCTGTTTTAACCGATCTTTACGAGTGTTATTCAGTACTCAAAATACAATCAAAAAAAAATTAAACGATCACCTGAAGTACAGGTCTTAAGCAATTCAATTATTTATCCGCATCCCAATGAAAGTAAAATTTCTGCCTTTTATTTTTTTAGTGCTGACTGCACTTAATACCAGTGCGCAACAAGTAAAATCACAATTACAGACAAAAAGTACTAGTCTTCCACGACCAAAATTAGTTGTAGGAATAATGGTAGATCAGATGCGATGGGATTATTTGTACCGTTTCTATGAACGATATGACAATGGCGGATTTAAACGAATGCTGAATGAAGGATTTTCCTGCGAAAACGCCTATATCAATTATGTTCCAAGTGTTACCGGAATTGGACATGCCACGGTATATACCGGTTCAGTCCCTGCCATTCATGGAATTACCGGAAATGACTGGATCATTCAGGCTACAGGTAAAGAAATGTATTGCTCTGCTGATTCATCGGTGAGCACTGTGGGAAGCAATTCAGTTGAAGCTGGCCAGATGTCACCAAAGAATTTACTCGTTACAAGCATGACGGATGAACTCAGACTTGCCACAAATTTCAGATCGAAAGTAATCGCCATTGCGGCTAAAGACCGCGGTTCAATTATACCAGGCGGGCACAGTGCCAATGCGGCTTACTGGTACGATGGAAGTTCAGGAAACTGGATAAGTAGTACCTATTACATGAAGCAATTGCCAGCATGGCTCACAAAGTTTAATGAACAAAAATATCCTGAAAAATATTTGAAACAGGACTGGAATACCCTCTATCCTATCGAAACTTATTTGCAAAGCACTAAAGACGATGTTCCATACGAAGGCAAATTCCCTGGAATGAGCACATCAACTTTTCCTGTCAAAACTTCAGAAATGCTTAGCCGCGGTTTGGGTTTAGTTACCAGTACACCATTTGGAAGCTCACTAACACTTGATTTAGCAAAAGCAGCAGTCGAAAATGAAGCCATGGGAACTGACGCTGATACCGATTTTTTAGCTATCAGTGTTTCTTCGCCTGACTATATCGGACATCAGTTTGGACCAAACTCTATTGAGATCGAAGATACCTATTTACGCCTTGACCAGGATCTGGCAACGTTTTTTAGTTACCTGGACACTAAAGTTGGGAAAGGGAATTATACTGTATTTCTAACGGCAGACCATGCTGTACAACACAATGCAGGATTTTTAAATGATAATAAAATTAGCGCAGGGGTTTTCCCTGCCTCTGCCGTTTTAAAGGAATTAAACAATCAGCTTGAGGCTGAATATAAGGTTAAAAACATTGCGCTGAGCTTTAGCAACTATGCTGTTAGCTTAAATTATAATGCAATACGGACTAATAAATTAAACGAAGAATTAATTAAGAAAAGTACAATGGAATTTCTGAAAAAGCAGGATGGGGTTGCTTTTGTAGTTGATATCCCAAATGCGCAGAATGCTACAATTCCTGAATATTTTAAAGAAAAAATAATAAACGGTTATCATCCTGATCGTAGCGGGGTAATTCAAATTGTACTTGATCCGGCATGGTATTCAGGCTCATCCCCGAGGTCGACCGGAGCAACCCACGGCACAATGAACCCTGCAGATGTTCATATCCCTATGGTTTTTATGGGCTGGGGTATCAAACAGGGAAAATCTAATAATTCATACAATATGACTGATATTGCTCCCACAATAAGTGGAATCCTCCATATTCAGGAACCAAATGGAAATATCGGTAAAGCAGTGACTGAGGCAATAAAATAATGCCATCAGGCCCTGAATAAGGGCTTTTCGGAAATTTATTGAAACAGGCTTCACTAAAAGTGAGCCTGTTTTTTTAGTTTTGGGTGGAATTATTGAAAGATTAAGATAGTCGAATCTCAGGCTAAGTCGCAATTGTATATTGTTAATTTAAGGTAGAATTAATATATTCGTTAAGATGTTGTTTGAATATGGGCGTTTATAGTTCTCT
>CAMBFY010000165.1 GCA_945865415.1 Sphingobacterium thalpophilum | reverse complement strand
TTGCCGGAGACACGATTGGTTTCTATCAAACAGGTAATGAATTTCTACATACTGAAAACTTTATACTCGTCGATAAGCATAGAAGAATCAGGGGAGTATACAATGGAACACTTCTGGTTGAAATTGAAAGAATAAAGGAAGATATTGCGATTCTTAAAAGTGAAGAGTAATTCAAATTAATTTAAGAGTCTTTCAGCATCGCCTTTTTTAAAGCGGTTGATGTTTTATGTTCTCCAGTATGACTCCAACCCGGTGGCATAAATACATATAAAACTTTGTTTTTTATTCCGGGAGCTCGGTAAACATCCTTAGCCAATGCGACGATTTCCCCAAAATAAGAATCCAAAAAACTATTGGGTTTCATTTCCCTGGTAATTCCATATTGAATGTTTACTCCATCAATTTCAGGCTGATAGGTTTTAAAAACTTTATCCCAGATATTCAACAGATTACAATAATTCATGTCCATATACTCGATATTTTTCGCATGATGAACCCGGTGATGTGAGGGAGTTAGAATAAATTTCCCGATAACACCCATCCGTCCGTCTCTCATGATTGATTCCCCAATATGAATAAAGGAGCCCCAAGTTCCATCTATGAACATAATCACAAATAACATGGTTGGGGGCACCCCCAAAAGCATACATATAGTGGTTCGGATAACATCTGCATATGGCGCTTCCAAGAAAAAATGGGCATGAGAAACTGCCAGATTCATATGCTCAGGTGCATGATGGGTGGAATGTAAACACCAGAATAATCTCACCTTATGCCCGAAATAATGATAAACAAAATGAGCGAGTTCCCAGATAATGTAGCCATAGATAAACCAATACCAGGTAAACTGAATATTGATTATGGCGTACTTCTCAAAAATACCAATACATATGATTGTCATTCCGATGGCCAGGTATCTGCCAATGATCGAATTAAACACATAGGAGAAAAACGATATCTTATAGGAAACAACTTTAAACTGCTTGTAAAGCAGACCCCTGAATAGCTCCAGAATTAAAATGATTGGCATCAATGGAGCAATTGCCCTTGTAATTCCATCATAGGTTAAGAGGGTACGATAATCGCCTGACTTGATAATTTCAATAAGTCCATCAAGACTAAAAAAGCCCCAGATCTGCATCCTTAATAATTCAAAAAATTCCATAAAGAATTAATAATTTCTGATTTTTATAATTGTATGATTTCACTGCTAAGTTATCATTAGTGTCCACAATACAAAATACTCAGAAAAAGATTTATCGAGAATTCCTAATTCATTTGATTGTAAAGCTGAAAGCTGTTGGAAATATCCTAGTTAAATATCCTAATTAACTAGCATAATACGCTTTAAGAAAACCTTCATAAACAAGAAACCCGCCTGAAATAGAACTCAGACGGATTTCAAAGTTGAAACAATTTACAAGAGTGAATAAACTGCAAAGATTATTTTTCTCCCTGCTCCTTATCGTTAATTTTCAAAAATGCTGCCCTGACCGGGGATGGAGCCGGTTTACCTTTAATTCCTTGCCACAGAATTTCATTAAAAATCAGATCCGGTACCGCATCTTCTTTGGTCCAATTAAATTTTTCTGATAGCTTACCCATTTTTGTATTGTCCGGATTCTTATCGTTCAGGTCAACACTAACCGGTAAATGATCGTAAGGTGTAAAATCAGGATACTTAGTAAACATTCTCCACATCGGCGTTGCGGCCGCATCATATTGGGTCATAGGCGGCAATCCCAGAATCAATTCCATGGTTCTTAACATGCCGGAAGTTGTGTACATCGTGTGATCCACATACTTTCTTTTTACAAAAGGTCCAACTACAAAAGCAGGACTTCTGTGTGCGTCTACATGATCAGGTCCATTTTGTGCATCATCTTCCAGAATAAATACGACACTCTCTTTCCAAACCGGGCTTTTACTCAAATGATCAATTAGCATTCCTACAGCAAGATCATTATCAGCAACATGAGCAAATGGTGTTGGCCTGCCTGCTCTCATCCCTTCAGTATGATTATTACCCAGCCTGATTGTTGAAAATTGAGGTACTGCATCATTTTCTACCAGAAAATCAAAATCCGCTTTCCACTGGTTGAAACGTGTAGTATCCCTTATACGCATTCCATAGGGTGAAAATTTTGCAGAATGGCCTTTCAGCGATTCAAGTCTTGGTTTCATGCCAAAATCATCAGAAACAAACTCGCCATAAGACCGATAAGTAACATTATATTTAGCGCATAGATCCCATATAAAGCCATCTTTATTATTTCCTATTTTAAGTGTACCTGAAGTTCCATGGGTTCCCCCTTTCTGGCCATAGGATGCAGGCCAGTTTTTCTCTACATAATCATTAGCATAAGCTCCCATACTCCAGTTATGGCCGTCGGCACTAACCTCAGAATCAACATAAAAATTATCAAGCAAGACATAGTCGCGGGCAAGTTTATGTTGATTAGGGGTAATTTTTTCTCCAAATAATAAAAGAGAAGTATCACCATTCCCCCCCGGAATATCACTCAAAACCTGATCGTAGGTTCTGTTCTCCTTAATAATGTAGAACACGTGTTTTATTGGAGATTTATCACCTACTTTCATCGGTACAGGATTCCCTGGCTCGCCCTCAGCATTTAATTCACCTGATTTAGAATAAGGTGAATTTTTATAAACAGCTTGTGAAAATATACCCAGCTGACTAACTGAAGGTTCTGTGATAATACTCAAACTACCCCTATACAGCGATCCTATGTATTGCACTTTTTCAGGTTTTGCAACTTCCGCTTGGTGACTTAAAACCAATTGCTTTTTGTCGACCGGGTTAGGCCCGAAGGGATTGGCATAGGATGTTAAGCCTTTGCCGTTTGTCACAAAGATTTTTTTGCCAACTACCTTAACATTTGTTGGATACCATCCTACAGGAATGAACCCCTTTGATTTGCTTTCTGAAACAACTGAAACATCAAAAACAGCCAGACAATTGTTATCAGCATTGGCAATGTATAATGTTTTTTCATCTTCACTTAAGGCCAATCCATTAGTAGTTGAACCGGAGGGTGAATCAGGATACAAGGCTGCATTCAAAGTTTGAACTACAGTCTTTGTTTTGGTGTTGATGATCGACACTGAATTATCATCTGAATTGGCTATGTATAGATAATCACCCTTTCGTGTCAATAACATTTCATTGGGGTGATTGCCAACCGAAATTTCCTGAACTATTTTTTCGGATGGAATATCATAAAACAATACCTTTTTATCACCCCATAGGCTAATATAAAGGGTATTCCGATCAGCACTGAGCTTACAGGTATATGCTTCTGCTCCGAGCGGTATGGTTTTTTCGAGAGCCTTTGTAATTAAGTTAAATACATACAGGCTATTAGCTTCTTTGCTTACTACAAATAATTTTTGATGTATAGTTTCTTCCAGGGCCAGACCTGCAGTTCCTATTTGAATAGGCCAAGGCTTACCGAGTGCAAAGGAATCAACTAATTGTAACTTTTCATTTTGCAATGAATATTTATTGACTTTATTGTCATGCCCACCGGAAGCATAAAGAAACTGATCATCTTTACTGAAAGCTAATCCATACCAGGCCTTTGCTATCACAATACTATCAATTCTGGTTTCTTTTTCCACATCAATCAGATCAATTGTATGAGTACTCTGGCCATTATTTGTAATCGCAAGATATTTCCGGTTACTGCTAAGCGCCATATTCAGAGGAAGTTCACCAATTGCGAGGTTTTTACCAGCAGGAGTCAGTGACCAACCATTTGGCAGAAGTACTCTTTTTTTCTCCAGTTCGGTCATAGTTTGGGCGAAGCAAGAATTTAAAAGAGCAAAAAAAAGAAGAAAAAAACCTGAGGATTTGAGATTAAAATTCATTTTTTGATTGTTTTAGATGTGATAAAACCTCATTAAGTTTAATCAATTATCTTTGGCCTCTTTTCCTATGCCTAGGTTAAAGAATGCTTAAAGCTTTCTATGATTCTGTCTAATCAGGCTGTCGCAATTTATTTAAAACAATAAAAACATAGTACAAATCAATAAAAACAAATTGTTAAATAATTGCCGGAACAAATGCAATGACTTTCTAGATTCAGATCAGTGATCAAAAAAAAGTATTGGAAAGTGTTTAGTGAGAAAAAACAGGTTATCTGCGCTGTTTCAAAGAACAATCATACCAAAGATTTTCCGGAGGATCAGCGCTATCCTTGTACTATGTTTGTCTTGAACTGGGTTGAATCAATCTTTTATGAAAAATTAGAAAATCAAAGTGTACAATTAAGAATATGAAATAAATGAACCATTTAAAATAGCACGCTAATATCCTGCTGCCTGCCCGTCTTTCCGTGATTCAGATGCCCCAAAGTAAACTTTTCGAACCGGATCCCAGCGTATAGCCTGATACCCGCCATACATCCCATTGATAAAGCCAACCTGGTGTCCTTTTTGCATTAAATCCCTGATTACATCATAAGGATAACCGTTTTCAAGCGTAATCATTCCGCCTTTAGGAGCCATACCTTCACCAGTCGGTTCAGATGATCCTTCGTGATTAATTCTCGGAAAATCTCCTGCTTCCTGAATATTTAAACCAAAATCTACCACATTCATCACAATCTGTACATGCCCTAAAGGTTGAAAAGCTCCGCCCATTACTCCAAAACTCATCATGGGCTGGCCATCTTTGGTCATAAATGCCGGGATAATAGTCTGAAAAGGCCGCTTTCCTGGAGCATAAGAATTATTTTCACCTGCCTTCATCACATTGAATAACTCCCCACGATCCTGAAACATGAAGCCTAGTCCGTCGGGCATCATACCCGAACCAAAACCTCTGAAATTACTTTGAATCAGGGAAACCATATTGCCGTCCTTATCGGCAACCGTAAGATAAATGGTATCACCATCTTTCATTGCCGGATTTCCTGCATCCACACGTTCGGATGCTTTATTAGGATCAATTAGCTTCCTGCGTTCAGCAGCATAAGCTTCAGAGATCAACTCTTTAACAGGAACTTTGGCAAATTCCATGTCGGCGTAAAATTTAGCGCGATCTTCAAATGCCAGCTTCTTTGCTTCAGTAAATAAGTGCACATGCTCAGCACTCCCCAATTTTATCTTTGAGAAATCGTAACCTTCAAGAATATTAAGCATTTGGAGCGCTGCTATCCCCTGACCATTTGGGGGTAATTCCCAAACTTCATACCCTCTGTAATTCACAGATACCGGATCAATCCAGTCAGAAGTATGGGATGACATATCCTCGTAACTCAAAAATCCACCATTTTTTTTCATAAAGGCATCTATCGTTCGTGCGATATCCCCCTTATAAAAAACATCCCTTCCCTCCTTTCCAATCCGCTCGAGCGTATTGGCAAGATTCGGGTTTTTAAAGATATCCCCTTCAACAGGCACCTGACCATTCGGATAATAATATTGAGCAACATTGGGATATTGGCCATATAAAGAAATGACATTTTTTAAAGAGTTGGCTAATTCAGCATGAACAGGAAATCCATTTCTGGCATAGGATACTGCCTTTTCAAGAACTTTGCCCATTGGCATTGATCCAAACTTTTTATGCAGCTCAAACCACCCATCCACACAACCAGGAACAGATACAGGAAGTGGACCACGAGAAGGAATATGAGTAATCCCTCTTTTTTTAAATTCATCTAATGTTAATGACTTAGGAGACCGTCCCGAACCATTTAAACCATACAGCTTTTTAGTTTTCGCATCCCAGACGATGGCAAAAAAATCACCTCCTATACCATTCATATGGGGTTCTACTACACCTTCCATTGCATTTGCGGCAATTGCCGCATCAATCGCATTTCCACCGGCTTTTAAAACGTCAAGTGCAACCTGGGTAGAAAGCGGATGAGATGTGGCAGCCATACCATGCTGAGCAATTACCTGCGAACGTGTTGCCCATATTGTACCATAAGGACGATCCTGGGCATAAAGACTTATCGGTAGTAGTATTAAAAAAACTAGCTTTTTCATGTTGAGAATTTGGAGTTTAAATATAGTGGATTTGGAAGCAATAACTTTTCTATTACTCAATTTTTCCATTTGTCGATGGGAGTATCATTCTTCCACTTATAAATGGTTGTCATGGGCAAATCGGCAAATCAACAAATCGAAAAATCTTCAAGTCAGCAAATCATTTAAATAATAATCAAGTCATTTTATTTTG
>CAMBFY010000164.1 GCA_945865415.1 Sphingobacterium thalpophilum | reverse complement strand
GGTTCAAAACCAGGGTTAGTTAACACTTTCCCGAGGGCATGCATATCTGGTTTACCCTGACGATATTCTCCATTATTAAAATCAACTGATGTCAGGGTATTGATAAAGGTATTGAATCCTTCATCCATCCAGGCATAGAGGCGTTCATTGGAGCCAACAATCATTGGGAACCAGGTATGACCAAATTCATGGTCAGTAACTCCCCAAAGATCTCCGGATTTAGATTTTGCACCACAAAATACTATGCCCGGATACTCCATACCTCCGGCAATGGAGGCAACATTCGTTGCAGCCGGGTAAGGGAATTCGAGCCATTTTTTGGAATTAAATTCATTTGATGCCTTTGTGTATTCTGTGGAACGAGCCCAGGCATCATTACCATCACTTTCAACAGGGTATGCAGAAATCGCCATTGACTTTTTACCACTTGGCAGATTCATTCTGGCCGCATCGATGATAAAAGCTGCAGAAGAAGCCCAGGCGGCATCTCTTGCATTCTTTAGTTTAAAATTCCAGGTTAGTTCCTCTTTACCTTTTGGACGGGAATCCGGATTTGTAAGCTCAGCAGCAGATCTGATGATCACTGTTTTGTCACTCTGTGCGGCAGTTTTCCACCTTTGCTGTTGTTCAGCCGTATACACTTCCTGTGGATTCATCAGTTCGCCCGAACCAACAACAATATGACTGGCGGGAACAGTAATGCTGATATCATAATCTCCGTACTCAAGATAAAACTCACTTGGACCAATGTATGGAATGGTATTCCATCCGGAAACATCATCATAGACGCACATGCGCGGATACCACTGAGCTACTGAAAAAATCTTCCCATTCTTAGTATTCAAAATCCCCATACGGTCTGAACCATAATCAGGAGCGGTAAAAGAATAGTCGATTTTTAACCGAAGCTGACCGCCTCCGGAACTAAGCTCGGCTGGAAGATAAACCTGCATTCTAGTATCTTCTATAAAATGTTCAGCATTCTTCTCAATTGCTTTTCCTTTTTCAACTGTTAAGATCTTTACAGATTTGATTTTATATCCACCATCAAACTTCTGTCCGCGTGCACCACTACGGCTACCTCCTGGGGGGATAATCGCTAATCCGCGTGAATCTTCTTTAAACAAATTCTGATCAAGCTGCATCCAAATAAATGGTAGTTTATCCGGACTATTATTAGTGTATGTTAACAAGACAGTACCTGAGATCTCATTGCTTTGTTCATTCAGTCTGACATCTAATTTATAATCTACCCGATTTTGCCAATACTTTGGTCCTGGCTGCCCTCCGGCAGACCTAAACTCATTACCATTTTTGGTATAAAATAATGGTCCGAAAGTGTCATGATAATTATAAGTACCAGCTGCCTGAGTCTGTTGGGTGTATGCTTCATTTACAAAGCATATAAGTACAAATACACCGAATAAAATCTTTACCTTATTCATTTAGTTTTCTTTTAATTTTTACTAATAATTGCCCTAACTGTTCTTCATTGAATCCCAGCAGAACTGAACCAAATCCTGCTTCGATAACCGGTCGTTTAATCACACTATGCTTATCCTGCATGAGCCTGAATGCCGCTTCTTTGGTTGTAATACTGTTCTGTAGTTCTGATGGTAGTAATTTCCAGGTAGTACCACGCTTGTTTATTAATACTTCCCAGCCCAAAATTTCTGACCATTCTTCGAGCTTAATCTGAGTGATTCCAAGCTTCTTAAAATCATGAAACTCAAAATCAATTCCATGTAGCCTGAACCAATCAAGCGTTTTCTTTACAGTATTGCAATTGGGTATCCCGTAAATTTTCATTTTGAAATTTGTTGATTAACTGATTAATTTTTGTCAAAATAACTTCAATTTACTTATTTAACCGCGTCATGGTCAATTCTAAACCCACGGTAACAAAACTATTTATAAATTCAACTGACCTATCAATTAAGGCTGGTAATTCTTTTTGTTCATCAGAATCAAAACCACTCAAAACAAAATCTACCTGCCTTCCCTTTGGAAAATTATCCCCAATTCCAAAACGAAGCCTCGCATAGTCAGTACCTCCAAGAACTCCCTCGATGCTTTTTAAACCGTTATGACCTGCAGCACTTCCTTTGGGTTTCAATCGGATTGTTCCAAATGGTAAAGCAAGATCATCCACCACAACTAAAATATTTTCTGCCGGAATTTGCAATTCTTGCATCCAGTAATTGACTGCTTTACCACTCAGATTCATATAGGTGGTAGGTTTAATCACAAAAATCTTACGGCTTTTGTAAGCGAATTCAGTGTAATAGGCCAGACGCATATTGAAAAAAGACGAATGCGATTGCTTAGCCAATTCATCTGCAATCATAAATCCGATATTATGCCTGGTATCTGCATATTCCGGACCTATATTTCCTAAACCTATGATCAAATATTTCATGTGGATTACAAATATGCTTCAAAGCTTGCAAAAAACTATATGCTTACAAAAAAAAAGCAGTGCCGGATGGTATCGGCACTGCTTTGTGTATTACTTAAGAATCTTAACTATTTCTTCGAATCATTCTCTGCCTGTTTAAGTGCACGAGACATCGTTACCGATACAATCGTATCTTCAGGATTATTGGTGATTGCGAAATTGTCAAACTTCAAGGAACCAACACCTACAGATTTTCCAACGTCCAGTTTAGAAATGCTAACCTCCACATACTGAGGCATATTTTTCGGCAATGCTTTAACACGAAGTTTACGTAATTTCTGAACTAATTTACCACCAATTTTAACACCCGGTGATGTTCCTGTTAATTTTACTGGGATTAGCATCACCACAGGTTTCTTTTCATCCAATTCTAAAAAGTCAACATGTAATGGCAAATCAGTTAGTGGATGAAAATGTACATCCTGGATAATCGCCTGTGCTTTCACACCTGCAACATCCAAAGCAACGAAAGAAACTTCTGGTGTGTAAACCAGACTTTTCAAATCAGATGCAGACACAGAAAAGTGGATTTGGTTTTTTCCACCATAAAGAACTGCAGGCACTTTGCCTTCATAACGCAGCTCCTTAGCGTCTCTTTTCCCTACGTTCTCTCTTGGAGAACCGCTAATAGCAATTGATTTCATAATTATTTATTTGTTATTGTTTGTATTTAGATGCTAGAAAACCTAACATTCTAATATTTTTAACCTTATTAGTCTTGACCCGATAGCTATCGGGTCATGCTTTGGAAGACTGATGTCTGAAGTCTGATTCATCCCTCCTACTTCAGGTCATTGTTCTTTACTCCTTAATCTTTAATCAATTTTAAACAGTTGACTAATTGAGGCATGTTCATTAACATTAGCAATTGCACGACTGAAAAGTTCAGCTGTTGAAAGCACTCGTATTTTAGGACTCGGTTTAGTTAAAGCAATTGTATCTGTAACAATCAGTTCATTAAGCGCCGAAGTTTCTACTGTACGATATGCATCTCCAGATAAGACAGGATGAGTACACACTGCTCTGACACTATTGGCACCTTTTTCCATAATGAGCTCTGCAGCCTTTGCCAGTGTTCTGGCTGTATCACAGATGTCATCAATTAAAACAACATCCCTTCCTTGAACATCGCCGATTATCGACATTGATTCAATTTCATTAGCCCTCTTTCTTTGTTTATCACAGATTACCACTTCTGCATTAAAGAATTTAGCAAATGTCCTCGCCCTGTAAGAACCGCCCATGTCAGGTGATGCAATTGTCAAATGCGGCAGATTCAAACTTTTAATATGGGGTACAAATATTACTGAGGCATCCAGATGATCAACAGGAATATCGAAAAACCCTTGTATCTGTGCGGCGTGCAAATCCATAGTCATGATTCGGTGCGCTCCGGCAGCGGTCAGCAGATTTGCAATTAATTTGGCCCCAATAGCAACCCTTGGTTTATCTTTTCGATCTTGCCTTGCCAAACCGAAATAAGGCACAACCACCGTAATATAGTGCGCCGAAGCCCTTTTTGCTGCATCTATCATCAACAAAAGCTCTACGAGATTATCATTAGGCTGGTTTGTTGATTGAATGAGAAATACATCACAACCCCTTACTGATTCGTTGTAATGTGGCTGAAATTCACCATCACTAAAACGCGATAATGTCACATCACCCAATTGCTTACCGTAGCTCAAAGCTATCTTCTTAGCCAGATCGACTGAACCTGAACCAGCAAATAATTTGATTGTGTTGAACGTTACTGGCATTTTTGTTCCGGATAACGAAATTAAAATTTCGGTTTTAAACTAAAAAATACAGTTGCTAGCTATATAGAGCGACAGGCAATCCTGAAATGTGCAATTCCGAAACTCGAAATTAAATGGTTGCCCGACCAGGATTCGAACCTAGACAAACTGCACCAAAAACAGTCGTACTACCATTATACTATCGGGCAAACAATAATCAAAAAGAACCTCCTTTTGAAATGGTTTGCAAATATAGGGGGATAAAGTTTAAAGTGCAAATGAATATTCAATTTTGTTTCTGAAATTGGAAAGAGGATGTCTGAGGTCTGAGGTCAGGAGGGTGAGGTCTGAAGAATGAAGTATGAGATTTGAGGTATGAAGTATGAAGTATTCGGTAGAAGTATGTGGTATGAGGTCGGATTACCGTTTACTAGCTTAAGATAAAGATATCTGAAATTTTATAAAATAATCTATAAATTCAGGCAAGCTCTTTTTTTATGATCAAATCATTTTCTGACCTGGATGTCTACCAGCTTTCCTATCAATTGTCAATGAGTGTTTTTAATCTGACAAAAGATTTCCCTTCTTCTGAAAAATATTCTTTAACCAGCAAAATAATTCGTTCTACAAGATCAATAAGTGCCAATATTGCCGAAGGTTTTTGACGGAGAATATACCATGCAGAATTCAAAAAATATTTGATCTACTCAGCCGGATCCCTAGAAGAAAGTAAAGTGTGGTTAAATTTCGCTAAAGACTGCCAATATAACACAGGAACAATTTAACATCTATAATGCTAAAGCAGACGAAATTGGGGCAAAACTTCACAAACTCTATTTAAACTGGAAACCTTAATCTAAATAACAATAAACTACTCAGACCTCTTACATCAGACTTCTGACATCATACCTCTGACACCATACTTGTTAATTTCTGTTAAACCCTATTCACTTTCTGCATCAAATAATAATAATTTCATTAATTTCGACAGCATTATCTTTGACCTTGAATTTATGAATTATAATAAAATCAATAACTTATTAGGATGGCTTAGTTTTCTGATAGCTCTTGTTGTTTATACCCTTACACTTGAACCCACTACAAGTTTCTGGGATTCAGGTGAATTCATCGCATCGGCCTACAAACTCCAGGTTGTGCATCAACCGGGGGCTCCCCTGTTCCTGATGCTTGGAAAAGTATTCTCACTCCTTGCCGGAAGCGATACCAGCAGAATAGCTTTCTGGATAAATATGTGTTCTGCATTAGCCAGCGCAGCTACAATACTCTTCCTTTTCTGGACTATTACAGCTTTAGCAAAAAAAGTAATTCAGGAGAAAGGAAAAGATCTTACAAATTGGGGAATGATCAGTATCATGGGCTCCGGATTAGTCGGGGCTCTGGCATACACTTTCTCAGATTCCTTTTGGTTTTCGGCAGTCGAGGCTGAAGTATATGCCTTATCCTCACTATGTACAGCAGTTGTATTCTGGGCAATCTTAAAGTGGGATCAGCACGCTGATGAGCCGGATTCAGACCGCTGGCTCATTTTTATCGCATATGTGATGGGGCTTTCAATCGGAGTGCACCTATTAAATTTGTTGGCTATACCTGCAATAGCTCTGGTTTATTATTTCAGAAGGTCTAAAACGCCTACTTCTTCGGGCACCTTGCTCGCATTACTCGTAGGGATGATTATTCTGGCGTTTATACAATATGGAATTGTTCAATATATTATCAAATTTGCAGCATACTCAGACCTGTTTTTTGTAAATACCCTTGGACTCGCATTTGGTTCGGGTGTAGTGTTTTTTGGGCTTCTGATTGTCATATGTCTAACTGCAGGAATCCTTTATAGTTTAAATGGCAATAAACTCAACCTCATGCTCGCAATTGGTGCATTTGGTATACTAATGACTCTTGGTGGTGGTATTTTAGGACTTGTGATTGCTGCAATTCTACTTGCCGGTCTCGAATATGTACTGAAAATCCGTGAAAAAAGAAGGATTTTAAATTTGGCTTTAATTTCTGTGGTCTTCATCATATTTGGATATGGTTCCTTTGCGCTGATTGTCATCAGAGCAAA
>CAMBFY010000163.1 GCA_945865415.1 Sphingobacterium thalpophilum | reverse complement strand
GCAGCCCCCATTAATAAGCTTTCTTCCGCATTGGCTGGTGCGGCAACTACTAGCAAGGCCTCAGCAGAACCCTTCAAAGCATCAGGCGCAGCGGCGGCATTTATTCGTTTTTGTTAATTGTTTTTATGGTACTCATGGTCTCGTCGTTCCTCCTCGGCATGGTCCTTTTCTGCTGCAGGAAAAGGACTAGGCCCCTCGGCCATGAGCGGAAAATATTTCCCATAAATTGGGATTGTTCTTCAAAATAAAAAAAGGAAGAAATTAATTCGGGAGTATAACTTAGATTTAATATGAAAAACAACTCTAAACTTATTAACGTTGGACATTCATATCATTACAAATACTTCTAAAATCAGACTCCTATTATTTCTTAATCTTAAGAAGAGCTGATCACATCTTCAGCAGTTTTGGGACTAATTGCCCTTTTATAAGCCGCCTGATCAAATTCATTTTCACTTTTTGCGATCACTACAGAAGCTACTCCATTACCGATCAGATTGGTTATAGCCCTGGCCTCAGACATGAAGCGGTCAACTCCCAATAATATCGCGATACTTTCAATGGGTACAACTTTTAAGGCAGTTAGTGTGGATGCCAACACAATAAAACCACTTCCTGTTACTCCTGCTGCTCCTTTTGAAGTGACCATTAATACTCCAATTATCGTTATCTGCTGTGCAATACTCAAGTCTATATTAAAAACCTGAGATAAAAAGATAACTGACATCGAAAGATAAATGGATGTGCCATCCAGATTGAATGAATAGCCTGTAGGAACTACGAGTCCCACAACCGATTTAGAACAACCAAATTTTTGGAGTTTAAGCATCATACTGGGCAGTACTGACTCGGAGGAAGAAGTGCCCAAAACGATCACAATCTCCTGTCTGATAAACTTTAAAAACTGCCACAGACTGAATTTATATAAATAGCAAATAAGGTTCAGCACCACGAATATGAATAGCGCCATGGTCATATACACAGCAATCATCAGCTTTCCGAGCGGGTAAAGTGTTGATAATCCATAAGTTCCGATCGTAAAGGCCATACCTCCAAATGCACCAAAGGGAGCGAGCTTCATGATCATTTTCATAATATTAAAAATGACTTGTGATAACTTCTCAAACGTGACAATCAGTGAGCTGCCAGTTGATCCCATGCGGCTCAAAGCAAATCCAAAAAGCAGGGCAAAGAACAAAATCTGAAGAATATCACCTTTGGCAAAGGACTCAAATATATTTTTAGGAACTATGTGTGCGAAGAACTCAAGCCAGTTCATCCCTGAAGCAGATTCCTGATAAGATTGTATTTTTGAAGGATCGGCATGAGTTGCAGCCACGTCAACTCCCTTGCCTGGTTTAAAAATATTGGCAACCAGTAAACCGATAATAATTGCCAGAGTAGTAATCAGTTCGAAATAGAGCAGCGCTTTACCGCCTACCCTACCCACTTTTTTCATATCGCCCATTTGCGCAATACCAAGCACGATGGTAAAAAAAATGATTGGTGCGATCAGCATGCTGATCATATTAATGAAAGTCTGACTGATCAGTTTGGCAGTCGGTGCAAAAGCCGGAAAATTCATTCCGACCAGCACGCCGATTACTATTGCTACAAGCACCTGAAAAGTAAGATGGGATACAACTCGCTTCATAAAATCGGGAACAAAATCTTGAATAACGAAGTTAATTTATTTTTCAGGATCAGTATGTTAAAAACTAAGGTTTTGCTATGCCCTCTGAATTAAACTGAAGATCATAAAGTCTTCTGTAAAAGCCATTCAATTTTAAAAGTTGTTGGTGAGAGCCCATTTCCTTGATTTCGCCATGATCCAGAACTATAATCTTGTCTGCATTCTGGATGGTAGAAAGACGATGGGCGATCACAATGGAAGTTCGTCCCTGCATCAGTTTATTGATCGCATGCTGAATTAATTCCTCCGTTTCTGTATCTACGGAGGCTGTAGCTTCATCCAAAACTAAAATCCGTGGATCATATACCATTGCCCGGATAAATGAAATAAGTTGAGCCTGTCCGGCTGATAATGTTGCTCCACGCTCCATCACATCATAATCAAAGCCTTGAGGAAGTTTCATAATGAATTCAAGGGCGCCCACCTCTTTTGCTGCCTGAATCAGTCGCTCTCTGCTGATCTCCTCATTGCTCAGATTGATATTATTGGCAATAGAATCTGAAAAAAGAAAAACATCCTGCAAAACAGTTGCAATATGAGACCTCAAATAGCTTAATTTATAGTCGCGAATATCCTTCCCGTCAACGAGAATACTACCCTTATTGATCTCGTAAAAACGGTTTAAAATATTAATTACTGAGGATTTTCCCGCACCGGTAGCCCCTACAAGTGCCAGCGTTTCTCCTGGTTTAACCTGAAAGGAAATATCTTTCAAGACCCAGTTTTCTTCATTGTAAGCGAACCAAACATTTTTAAATTCAATATTTCCCTGCAAACTCTGAGGTTGCAGACTGCCTTTATCTTCGGTTTGTTCATCAGTATCAAGCACATTGAAAATACGCTCAGCACCTACCATACCCATTTGAAGGGTATTGAACTTATCAGCAAGTTCGCGGATTGGGCGGAACAGCATGTTGATGTACATGATGAAAGAAACTACTACGCCCGGACTGATCTGATCTGATAGAATCGACTTAGATCCATACCATACCAAAAGTCCGATGGAAACTGCAGAAATAATCTCAACTACCGGAAAGAAAATCGAATAATACCAGTTTGAGCGAATATGTGCATCCCGGTGCATGGAATTGATATGTTTGAATTTCTTCATCTCCTGATCTTCACGGGCAAAATATTGGATGATTCTAATTCCTGTAATATGCTCCTGTAAAAAGGTATTTAGATTGGCAATCTGGGTTCGTACATCCTGAAATGCTGATTTTATCGCCTCTTTAAAAACCAAAGAAGCCATAACCAGTAAAGGCATCGGAATCAGCACAACCAGAGTCAGTTCCCAATCGACATAAAGCATGACCGCAATGATGGCTATTACCTGCAAAAAATCTCCAACCATTACGATGAGTCCCTCAGAAAATATATCTGCTATGGTTTCGAGATCTGAAACTGTTCTGGTAATTAATTGTCCGATAGGTGTGCGGTCAAAATACTTAAGCCTCAGACTGATGATATGATTAAAGACCTTTACGCGCAGATCCTTAATCACTGATTGCCCTAGAATATTTGTAAAAAAGGTATGAAAATATTGAACAAGGGTCTGTAACAGTAAAAGCCCTGTCATTATTAGGCTCATTTCAATTAATCCTTTATGATCATCAAATAAAATGTATCGGTCGAGGGTAAATTGAATAAGCCACGGACGAAGTGGTGCAAGAATAGCAAGAAGTACCGTTAAAACTATTGACCAGATAAAAATACTTCGGTAAGGTGTAACATACCGAAATATCCTTCTTAACAAGTTTACATCTACTGCATTACCGCTAACCTTAGTCATTTTAATCTTTGTTCAATAGTTAAACCAATCCTGGTTTTTAAAGTTGATTCTGAATATAGGGATACTTCACTTCTGTTAGGAACAAACCACATGCAGGTACTGATTCGCCGGCATTTGAGCGATCCTTACTCTCAATTATCCCACGAATATCCTCCACCATCATTTCCTTTTTACCAATTCTGAGCAGGGTGCCAACAATTGCCCGCACCATATTCCGAAGGAATCTATCAGCAGAAATATGAAAAACAATGCCCCTTCCTGCATTAATCCATTCTGCCCTGCTTATTAAACAATTATTGGTAAAAGTTTGGGTATTTGACTTACTGAAGCAGCTGAAATCTTGATATTCCATCATTAAGACGGCTGCACTATTCATCAGGGCCACATCGGGTTTATCCCGTAAAAGCCAGGATAAATTATGGAGGAATGGATCTTTTGAAAAATGAATATGATACTCATACGAGCGCAAACTTGCATCAAAACGGGCATGAGCATCCGGAGCAACCTTGATGAACCTTTTAATTACTACATCATGGGGAAGCATCGCATTAATGCTGAGCAGAAATCTTGGATTTAGTACATCAATATCAACAGGGATATCGGCATGTGCAAAAAGTTGCCTTGCATGTACTCCGGTATCGGTACGTCCGCATCCAAGTGTTTCAATTTCCTGCCTGCAAATTGTAGACAATGCTTTATTAATCAATTCCTGAACCGAAAGGGCATTCTGCTGGATCTGCCAGCCATGATAGACCGTTCCATCATAAGCCAGTTCCAGGAAATATCGGTGAATTGTACTCAATCTCTATTGCTATAATTGAAAAGCCAAAGATACTCAAAGCAAGCTCAATACATTGCCTGAATGACTAATCACTAGACTAAAATATTTATATTTGTTTAAAATTTCCACCTCATGCTACAACGCGTTCAAACCATTTGGCTTTTTTTTGCTACTTCTGCAATTTTTAGTCTGTTTCTATTTCCATACCTGCAGGTTATAAATCCTGATGGGACTTCAAAGGCAGTTAAAGTAACCGGTGTTTATGAAAGTATCGAAGGAAATATCGTACAAACTGAACCATTTCTGGCCTTAACCATAGTAACCGTCATCCTCGGATTGATCCCATTTATAGCTATTTTTTTATTTAAAAACAGAAAAAATCAAATGCTGCTCTGTTTTGTATGTATTGCCGGAATTCTGGGCTTTAGTTTCTGGATGGTTCAAACTGCAAAACAGGTTCTTGGTAATATCACTTTACAAACAGAGAATTACGGACTAGGAGTCATACTTCCATCCCTAAGTGTTTTGTTCGTTATTCTAGCGCTTAGGGGTATCAGAAATGATGAGAAGCTGATCAAATCAGCGGAGAGGTTGAGGTGATTGCGGGTCAAGCCCGCAATGACGCGGATTGGGGTCCGCAATGACAAGGGCTTGACCCCCTGTCATGCCGGGCTTGACCCGGCACTATTGCGCCACCCATCCCCCATCCACAGGCATAGCAACACCTGTTATCATTGAGGCATTTTCTGACGATAAAAATAGTGCAAGAGCAGCGATCTCCTCAGAACGGACAAAATTCTTGATGGCATGTTTTTGGAGAATATTATTATGAATTACATCGGCTTGACTAATATTATGTTGATTTGCCAGATCTGTAATTTGTTTTTCGACGAGAGGCGTTTTAACGAAACCCGGACAAATGGCATTCGCTGTTATTCCGCAGCCTGCCCCTTCAAGTGCTAAAGTTTTGGTCAAACCAATCAGGCCATGTTTGGATGCCACATATGCGGATTTATTTTCTGATGCAACCAAGCCATGCGCCGATGAGATATTGATTATTCTTCCCCAATTTTTGACTTTCATGCCTTTCCAAACGGCCTGAGAGGTACAAAATGCAGCTGTCAGGTTTACAGCAATGATATCATTCCATTTATTTATTGGGAAATCTTCTACAGGGGAGACAAACTGAATACCGGCATTATTCACTAAGATATCTATATCTCCCAGGTGGAAGTTTGCCTCTTTAACCATAGCAGCGATTTCGGCAGAATCAAGCAGGTTTGCTGAGGAGAAAAAAGTATTGATTCGGTTTTGCTTTCCAATCTCAGCAGCAATTTCTGCTCCATCCTTCTCTAGTCCATGAAAAACCAGGTTATATCCGGCTTCAGCGAATACTGTTGCTATAGTTAAACCGATACCACTGGTACTTCCGGTAATCAAAACATTTTTTGCTTTCATAAACCTGACCTGTTTAGCTTTACAGATAATCTACCTAATCCTTGATGCATTCATCCGCAAGGTACAGAACGGACTCATAGTTTTTACCTACTGCTTCAGACATGGCAATCTCACAAGTCTTACCGGAAGAATAATAACCTTCATAAGTCCCCTTTTTAACTTCCATAGCCTCAGGTGCAGTAGCCGAAGCAGTAAATTCAGGATAAAGAAAACCACGGTCTCCAGCCATTCCGCAGCATCCTGAATGTATCGGAACATCTGCGGTATTACTAAAATGATTCGCTACTGAAACAAACTTTCGCTCCAGCCCCATTTTCTGTAATGAACAAACCGGGTGAAGTACAACGGTTCCTTTCTTTTCAACAGGTCCGCAAGCAGGAATCACATAATCATGCAGGTAATCAATACTGTCTAAAATGCTCAATCGATCATACTTCTCCTTATTGCTATCACTTAAAACCGGACGGCATTGCTGAAGTGTATGAGAGCAGGATGTTACATCGAGAATCACTGGCAGCTTTCCTTCATTGGTGATAGCCCATAGTTTCTCAATCGTCTCATTAACCTTATCAACATAAGCTGGATT
>CAMBFY010000162.1 GCA_945865415.1 Sphingobacterium thalpophilum | reverse complement strand
CAGCCGGTTCCAAAGAATTTAGATTGGGATATGTGGCTTGGACCGGCTCCTGTATCTGAATATGATCCTCAACGCTGTCATTTTAATTGGCGTTATTTTTCTGACTACGGCCATGGTGTCTTCGGTGATTTCTGGTCGCACATAGCTGATGTTGCATATTGGGCACTTCAGCCGCAGGGCTTAAAAAGCATACATGCCAAAGGCGAGCAAAACACCGGCATTTCCAATGTTCAGCGCTGGATTGATGTGGATTATGAGTATGAAGATTTAAATGTTTACTGGACAAGTACGGTTCCAAATGTTCCGGGAGCTGCCTCCCGTTCTAATATTGGGGCTTATTTTGAGGGAGATAAGGGTACTTTGATTTGCGATTATAATACCCATGAGGTTCGGATAGCAGGAGAGCTTGTACCTGATCTGACTCATGTTCCGATTACACTAGAACGTTCACCGGGTCATCAGCAGAATTTTGTGAATGCTGTTAAATCCCGCACGCAACCTGAGTCTAATCTGGAGTATGCCCGTAAACTTACATTGCCAATGCACCTCGGATTAATATCGTATAAATCAGGTAGAAAGCTGGAATGGAATGATAAAAGGGAGAAAATTGTAAATGACAGAGAGGCAAACCAGCTATTATCCAGAGAAAATCGAAAGGAATGGGATTTGACTTAAGTTGTTTGTTAGATTGGAAGAACAGTGAGTTCGTAGCTTTCGACACTATGACAAATCAATATCAAATAATAGGATATTGTGGCTTGGAGGCCAGAATCTGATTGTGCTAATACTTAGAATTCTTAAACAACTTGGACAGTGTGCTAATTAAATCAGGGCTGCCCGTCCAATGAAAAACTACTCCGGGTTAAATAAACCTTGCCGAAGGAGGTAGCTTACGGCTTCTCGTAGTTTTGTACAGAACGGAATTTTTTGCCGGAACTACTCCGGAGGAAAGGGCTGAATCAAGCTATAGGACACAGTTATTGATTTACAAAGTCAACGGATTTTGGCTAGAGAGCTTTATCTGTCAGATTATCAAATTTTATTTTATCCTTTCTAATCTCGAAATCAGGTAAAAATACCACACGAGGAATAATGGTTTAATTTTGAGAAAAAAAGTATTGTTGGATATTGGCTCATAGATTTACCCAAAGTCCACTTTCAGAACTCTTAAAAACCGCCTCAATCACCAGCATATTATTTAGTGCATCTTCAATAGGAGTGGGAACCTCCGTATTGTCAAGAATCGCTTTTGAGAAGAGATCACCTTGAATGGTGTACTGATCACAGATATCGAAGGTAATTTCCTCCGTTTTCTCTGTGGTATTAAGCCACAACCTGGTTGGTTTATCTGGGGGAGCATTAAATGGGATTTCTATTTCGATGGCACCTTTTTCTCCAAAAATATTAACCCTTTGAAAAGGCATTAATTGAGTTGAGCAGGTGAATGTTGAGGTTCCTGTTGAGAAATCAAGTATTCCGGAGGCCATTCGGTCCGTTTTGAATATCGGATCGAACTCTACAATTCCATTCACACGTTTGGGTTCCTGCCCGAAAATAAAGCGGGAAAGGGAAATGCAATAACAACCAATATCCATCAATCCGCCCCCGCCAAAATCTGGATTTTGACGGATATTGTTTGGGTCTGTATTATAATATGAAAAAACAGATTGTATGGTTTTAAGTTTACCGATGTGCCCGTCTTCCACCATTTTTTTCGCTTTTTGCCACTGAGGATGATGACGGTACATAAACGCTTCCATTATTTTTAGCTGGGGTTTCTTTTTCGAAACCTGAATTAAGCCTTCAGCCTGCTTACTTGAGAGTCCTACAGGTTTCTCTAGTAGCACATGTTTCCCGGCTTCCACGGCCTTTATAGCCCATTCTACATGCAAATGGTTCGGTAAGGGAATATAGACTGCGTCAATCTCAGAATCAGACAATAGTTCATCATATGAACCGTAAGCCTTGGGAATACCAAGAGTTAAGGCGACTCTTTTTGCCTCGTTCAAATCTCGTGAGGAAATTGCAGCAATATCGCAGTATTTCCCTTGCTGCATAGCAGGAATAACTTTTACTACTCCAATCTTTGCGGTGCTAAGAATACCCCAGCGAATTTTTGTTTTCAATTACGAATTATGAATGATTAGTTTTATCTGTTTCCAACTTTACAACTTTCTTGGGTTCACGGAAGAATATCATAAATGCAACAAGTACTGCTACAGAGCCCCATGCCGGGTAGATCCAGATACTATTCCAGTCGTGAGCGATAAGTCCGACAGGCTCAGCAAGTGTATTGGCTTGCTGGGAAATTCCTGCCAGGTTCGTCCCAACAAAAGCTCCTACTCCCCAAAGAATAAATGCAATCAATCCCTGAGCGGCACCACGCATCCGTTCATTGGCTTCTTCATCCACATAAAGTTGTCCGGCAATGAACAAAAAGTCATAACAAACACCATGAAGCAAAATTGCACTAAATACCATCATGGTTTGCATTGAAACGGAGTCTACACTTCCGGCTAATAAAAAATAACGAGCTGCCCATGCCAGAATACCAATGAAGATGGTCTTCTTGTATCCCAGTCTGCTCAGCATTACCGGTAACAGAACCAGGAAGACAACATCCGAAACCTGAGCCAATGACATTTTAGCGGCACTGAATTCCCATCCCAGTTCAGTGACATACTGGTTCATATTCACAAAGTAAAAGTATAGCGGAATACAGATCAGGAACATACATAAAATGAATATCGCGAAGGAAGGCTTTTTAAGTAAAGCTAATGCATCAAGCCCTAAAATTTCACTCATACTTACATCCTTACCGGTTTTCATAGGAGGAGTATGAGGTAAAGTGAGCGAGAAAAGCCCGAAGATTATTGACGTTGTTCCTGCAACATAAAACTGAACAGCTGATTGTTCTCCTTTAAAGACCACACTGAGCGTTATTCCTGCAGCAATCCAGCCGATGGATGAAAGGGTTTTAACCAATGGGAAATCACGTTTTTGGTTATCCAGATGACGCAGAGATAGAGAATTTCCCAGCGCGAGTGTTGGAACGAAGGTACAGCAATAAATAATCAGCATAGGGTAAAACGAGCTGAATGTAGTCATCATTGGAAGAGCAAAAAGCATCAATCCACCTGTAATTCCAAGAAATGCAAGAAGTCTCTCAGATGCAAAATACCGGTCAGCAAGTAAACCAACCAGAAACGGCGCAATCATAGCTCCTATGGCAAAAGCACCATATGCCAGTCCGATTTGTGCTCCCTCAAATTTAAGGGTGTTGCTCAAGTATGTCCCCATACTTACATACCAGGAGCCCCAGATGAAATATTGGAGAAACATAAATACTGCTAGTTTGGTTTTTAGTTGTGCTTGCATGGCGATTTTGTTTTATGTGAATTCCTTGTGATGATTTTAATTTTAATTCAATTATCTAAAATAACATTTATCATTAAAATTTAAAGACATTACAGATTGTATCTGATTATTTTATTCAAGATAAACTATTATCAAGCCCAAACCCTGTTGTTAATCCGGAATTTTCCATAATAAAGTATTATCCTCCCTGCTATTTATCAAAACTATCTTACCTGAGGCCTTTTTTCTGCTACTTTTATTTATAATTATAATACTATCTTCTATTAATTCAGTTTCTATTGATTTTATAGCTTAAATTAGTTTAGGTCATTAATTGGATTTTATCATGAAAGCTTTACACTATCACATCCCGCTAGAGTTTGATAAATCGTTCATTATATTCAAGGAAGAAGGGCCATATTTTCCTTGCCCATGGCATTATCACTCTGAATATGAATTGGTATTAGTCAATAAAAGTACCGGTGTCCGTCAGGTTGGAGATCATATCGGATATTTTATGGAAGGAGATCTCGTTTTGATGGGTCCATCATTGCCGCATTTATGGACAAATGATCCACAATATTTTAAAGAGAAAGCTAATTTAACCGCCGAGGCAACTGTTATTCATTTCGTTGATAATTTTTTGGGAAAGGAATTTTATAATCTACCTGAGATTGAGCCTGTTAATAACCTTTTAAAGTTGTCCAAACATGGGATGGTAATAAGAGGAAATGCAAGGAATAAAATTGCCAATTTAATGGAGGAAATGCAGACAACGAGTGGAATCCAACGCCTTGCGTCATTACTGTCAATTTTTGACATTTTGTGTGCTAGTAATGAATATGAACTACTGGCAAGTCCTGGCTATCTAAAGCATGGTTTATTAGATTGTTCTGATAAGTTTAGCAAAGTTAATGCCTACATACTCAGAAACTTTGATCACGATATCACTTTGAATGAGGTAGCCTCTGTTGCGAATATGGCAGTCAGTACTTTTTGTAACTATTTCAAAGAACATTATAGGATCACATTTGTTGAATATCTTAATAAAGTTAGGGTTGGTCATGCCTGTAAATTATTGGGAGAGCTTGATGAGAATGTAGTTGAAATTGCCTATAAATGTGGCTTCAATAACCTGGCTAATTTCAACAGGCAATTCAGAAAGATCAAGAACATGACACCAAGTGAATATCGTAAAACTTCAAACGTCAATGTCCCACAGGTAGGAAGTACAGGCAGATGGATGGTAGTTTCAAACAGAACCTCGACTGAGTTTGCGTGAAAAGAATCAAGAACCAAGAGTCAAGAATCAAGACAATAACTACTCATCTGACTTTAGGATAAATCTCAGATAACTCCTAAGGAATCAAGAACCAAGAACCAAGAATCAAGACAATAACTACTCATCTGACTTTAGGATGAATCTCAGATAACTCCTAAAGAATCAAGATGATTGAGATCAAAGGATTTTTTTATCGGAAGTATGGACTAAATTTTTTGCTAAGGTGCTCATGAAGCGAATATTGGTATTTTGAATTTAAGCTCGATTTAAGGTTCGGATTTTTCCTCAAAATGAACTGTTTGCGAAAAAATTTAACCGCTATCAAGAGATTGCTTCGACGTGTCTTCTCGCAATGACATACCTAATAAAAATAGCGTTAAATCACACTTTATCTGGATTTGGGTGTTGCGTTTTGTCATTGCGATCCGTCCAGGTCGGAGAATCAATCTAAACTTGAAAGGAGACTTATTTAGAATCTTAATTTAATCTTTTACATCAATTACGGGCCTTTTATCCCGCATTACCAGATCCCAGCCCGTATAATATGCCAACTGTGCCCGTCTACTCAATAGTTCAAAGTTAATCTTCCTGATCTCATCACTGCCCTTGTGATAATCATCATGCTTACCGTTATAATAGAATATAACAGGAACTCCGTTTTTAGCGAAATTGTAATGATCTGACCAATAATAGATCTGGTCATCAGGAGCATTATGTTTATAATCGATTTTCATTTTGGTATATACAGTATTAGCATTTTCACTGATCTTATGCAGATCAGTACTTAATCGGTCTGCTCCAACTAAAAAACAGTAATTAGCTGAATCAGGAGAACTTTGGTATTCTTTACCAATGCGCCCAATCATATCTATATTCAGGTTAGCAATTGTTTTTGCAAGGGGAAAGACAGGATTGAGTGCATAATATTCAGAACCCAGCAGGTTTTTCTCCTCTCCTGTAAGCATCATGAAAAGAATACTTCTCCTGGGGTTGATCCCATCTTTTTTGGCTTTTGCAAAAGCCCTTGCAATAGCCAGAACTCCTGAAGTTCCGGAAGCATCATCATCAGCGCCGTTAAATACCTTATCTTTTCCTCCATCAGGATTTAATCCAATGTGGTCGTAATGGGCGGTGTATACCAGAAGTTCATCTTTTAGGTCGCTGCCTTCCAGCAAGCCAAGAACATTGGATGATTGAAGTGCTCTTTTTACTGGCTCATAAATCAATTTTATCTCAGCTTTGATGATTTCTGATTCATTAGAGGTATTTAATTCACCAAATGTTTTACCGGACTTACTCAAAATCTTGTCAGCAATTTCAGTTCTGGTTTGTATGACGCCTGGAGTATTTTCCCGCATCGGAATACTTTCTCTGATTCCTTCTTTAACACTCAGACTCGCACCTGACAGATGCGAATGCTGTTGCTTTGTACCCGTAACATTTACTGCAATGATCAACCCAGGTTTTTTACTCTTTACAAAGTTCATCCTTCTGGCATTTCCAGCAGCATCTTCATCTTGCCTCATTAAAACAACTTTGTCTTTTATAGTTGTGTTTTTTAGCTCCGATTCAGTCCCGAGTCCTATGTAAGTCAGCTCATTTGCATTGATTATTTTCGCTTCGCCGCTGCCACTAAAGGAAAAATCTGTTTTTTGCTTTAATTTGGTGCCATTTACTTCCAATAAATTGAC
>CAMBFY010000161.1 GCA_945865415.1 Sphingobacterium thalpophilum | reverse complement strand
AAAATTCAGAACTTTTTCAGGATCTCCGTTTCTGACTCCGGTCAGGTTTGCCTGGTCACCATAATCATCAATGATCTGAGCTGATTCAAGAATATCTGCCGGAAGCTGTTGGGTAGCGGTTTTAACATCACCGCCAAAAAAATCTTTGCCATTAATTCTGACCCTGGTAATTGCTTTACCCTGGGCAGTCACATTACCGTCTTTGTCCACCTCAACTCCTGGTAAGCGTTTTAATAGATCTTCAGCCAGAGCGTTCTCCCGAAGTGGGTAATCTGATGCCCTGTATATGATTGTATCTTCCTTTATAGTTACTGAAGGCGTTCCGGAAATGACTACTTCAGAAAGCACTCTGCTCTCTGCCTTCAGGCTGATAGGGTCTAATTTTATTTCTGTATCGCCGTCTTTATATAGAAACCGCTTATTTAAAGGCCTATAGCCTAAACTCGAGATAGTTAAAAGGAAGGTGGAGGATTTAACCCCCTTGATTATAAATTTTCCATCAATATCGGTTCTTGTAAATAAAGTGTCTTTTCCGGCAATGTATTTTACTGTAGCGGCAATGATACTTGTGCCTGTAGAATCTTTTACTACTCCACTTATGTCACGACTTGTTTGTGCAAATGCACCGTAGCTAATAAACAGGCCGATCATTAAGGGTAATAGTTTTTTCATAATTGTTGATATTGGGTACATATTTGGTTTTAATTTCCTCCATTCATGTGCAGGAATTTTTTATTTTTTTGTAGCAAGGTGACTTTTTATAAAGAACTCAGTTGATGTGGATATTCTGGCTGGTGGGTAGTTTCTGTTAGGCATTCCACTATACATTCCATCAAAGTTTCTACCAAATCTTCCACCGTATCTTCCGCCATACATATCATCAAAATTATTCATGTCTCTTCGTTGAACTGCCGCAGGTCCCAGAAATCCATTGATCCTTATGCCGTAAGTTATTGGCTCAGTTCTGCCGGGTAATAGGCCTAACAGGCGGATAGGAATTGCTATCTCCTGAATCAGATTATCTTTAGAATCAAATGCTGCTGCAGCTTTTATTCCATATGTATTGTTTAATGATATTCCACCGTCAATAATTTCTTTAAAGCCATCTACCCTGATTTCTTTAATTCTTTCTATAATTCTTTTCTGAATCTCTTCTGGTTCTGGCTGTTCTGTTTCATTACGCTTTTTTCCGGGAGTCCGGTCAAGTAAAGGAAAAGTGATCATAGCCGGAATTTTCTTGTTTTCAATATTAGCGGTGAAACTAATTCCTCTCGCAAGAATGCGGGTCAGACTCTCTGGCACAGCATTCTTTATAGCCAAATAGATGTTTTCATCATCATTGGCAAGATTATAATAAAGTTTTGTGGCTTCGTTAAAAAGACTGAGACTGTCCTTCCAATCATCTAACTGTCCGTCTATTAATATTGGTTTATCTACCCACAAGGATTTAATCAATTCTGCCTTTTTTTGAGAATAAACCGGCAGGTAGCTAAACAGTAGAGAAAATGAAAGAGCGAAAAAACTTAAAATTTTTGTCTTCATGTAGTTTTAGACTTGGTGTGTGATAAAGGTTTAATGAGATTCGTAACGATTTCATAACAATTGACAAGCATTTGATACCAGCAATAGAATTAATCCGCAAAGATACATTTGCTGGGGCAAGGAGGAGGTTAAACAATGTAAAGATTTAGCTTACATTAACATGAGTTCGATCATATCATGCTGGATAAATTTAGATTGAAGATTTTATCTTGTCTCAAAAGACAGACACTGTTTCAAGCGGTGCCGCTTTCTCGTGTTCTACCTTTATTTTTGTAATAGATTTGATAGATAGCATGAAATTCAGTGTGGCAAAAAGTCTAAAGTTGCCACCCCCGTAATTTTATTTCAATCGGTAAATGGTTTTTTGCTGGGCTTCCCGTCCCGATGAAAAACAGCTCCAGGTAAAATAAAACTTGCCGGAGGAGGTAGCTTCCGGTTAATGCTAATTTGATTTATTATGTAATTTCTTGCCGGAAATACCCCGGAGGAAAGGACTGAAATAAGCTATAAAACGCAGGTATTGCTTTCCAAAATCTAATTATTTAATTCCAAGCCCTATCTGAACAAGTATAAAGATATATTTACCCTTCCTCATATTTAAATCAGCTTAATTTAACTCTTTTCTTCCCAAATCCTGGCCAAATTAATAATAGTCATGACAGCCTTCTGCATATCCTGAACAGATACCCATTCCTGCCTTCCATGAAAAGCATGTTCGCCTGCAAATATATTCGGACAAGGTAGTCCCATAAAGGATAGCCTTGAACCGTCTGTTCCTCCTCTGATGCTTTGTAACCTTGGCTTTAACCCGGTGCGTTCAATGGCTTCGATACCTGCCTGTACTATCGCCGGATGTTGATCCAGTACAGATTTCATATTCCGGTACTGTTCTTCCACCAAAAACTTATATCCTGAACCGGGATAAGTGTTCAATATCCTGATTACTATTTCTTCCAATACCTGCTGATGTTTTTTTAACACTTCTGTATTAAAATCACGGATTATAAAGTCGATAGTTGCCTGTTCAACCGTACCATTTATGCTGACAGGATGTATGAATCCATCTAAACCCGAGGTACTTTCCGGGGATAAATAGTTTCGTGGTAATGCCGAAACAATTTCAGAGGCTATTTTGAGCGCGCTTTCCATTTTATTTTTTGCAAATCCCGGATGAGCACTTACTCCCTCAATAATTACCCTGACACGATCTGCAGAGAAAGTCTCATTCTCTATAGAACCGGCAGTTTCACCGTCGATCGTATATCCGAAATCTGCACCTAATTTTTTAAGATCTACTTTATCTACTCCCCTTCCAATTTCTTCATCCGGGGTGAATAAAATTTTAATTTCACCATGCTTGAAGTCGGGATGTGAGATCATAAAATTAGCTGCATCCATAATTTCTGCTATTCCTGCTTTGTTATCAGCACCTAGTAAGGTGGTTCCACTTGCAGTAATAATATCATTTCCAATCTGTTCTTTAAGATCAGGGTGTTCTTTCATTTTGATAATCTGATTTCGGTCATCCGGAAGAATTATATCCAAACCCTGATAATTTTCATGAAGGATAGCCTTTACATTTTCGCCACTACAATCCGGAGAAGTATCCATGTGTGAGCAAAAACAAATGACAGGTACTTTTTTATTCGTATTTCCAGGAATACTCGCATAAACATATCCAAATTGATCTAAATGAGCATCTTGTAATCCCATCTCCTTCAGTTCACTTACCAATAGTACTCCCAGGTTTTTTTGCTTTTCTGTAGAAGGAAAACTCGTGGACGCCGGGTCAGATTGCGTATCAATTGCTGTGTATCTTAAAAATCGTTCTTTAACGGTAAAGCTTATATCTTCGCTTAAATTCATTTTTCTTAATTTTATAGTTGGTATGCGAAATTAAACATTGGTACCTAATTTTGAACCTCACAGTTTCTGAGTTCTCTCATGACTAATTACAATAAAATTACCATGAAATGAATATTGAAAGTTTAAGAGATTATTGTCTGTCAAAGCCGGGAGTTACTGAATCATTTCCTTTTGGAGAAGAAACGCTCGTTTTTAAATTACAGGATAAGATTTTTTTGCTTTGCGGACTTGAGAATCCGTGTCGTTTCAATGTGAAGTGCGATCCGGAAAAAGCAATAATACTTCGGGAAGAATATGAGGAAGTACAACCAGGTTACCACATGAATAAAACCCATTGGAATACCGTATATATGAATGGAAGATTGAACGACAACCAGTTAAAGGAATTGATTGATCACTCTTACGATTTGATTTTGAGAAGCCTGCCTGCGAACAAGCGATTATAAAAACTATTATGAATTGGAAAGAAATTAAGGATATTGAAAATGGAGGAGAATACCTAAAACAGGAATTCAAATTTGAAGATTTTATTTCAGCATGGGCATTTATGAATAAGGTTGCCCTTATTGCCGAAAAATTGGGGCATCACCCGGATTGGTCCAATTCATACAACAAGGTAATTATTATGTTAAGCTCTCATGATGCCGGTAATAAAATTACAGAAAAGGACAGGAATCTTGCCGATCTTATCGATAAGCTTGGGCATTGATCATATATTTGTCAATCAGGTATGATTAAAAAATTCTGTCTTTTATTGATCTTATTTATTGGTGTTCGTTCAGTAAATGCACAGATAGTTCCTTTTGAAAAAAACAGGGAGTTAACTGCTACCTATCAGGAAATGATTGGTTTTTATCAGCTTCTTGATAAAAAGTATGATCAGATGCGCATTTTCGATTTTGGGCAGACTGATATTGGGAAACCTTTAAATCTAATTGTTCTTTCAGGAGATAAGATCTTTGATCCTGTTGAAATCAGGAAGCAAAATAAAAGACTTTTATTGATTAACAATGGTATTCATCCGGGTGAACCTGAAGGGGTTGATGCAAGTATGATGCTTGTACGTGATCTGCTGAAGAGAAATTCAATTCCTAAAAATGTGGTAATCTGTATAATTCCTGTCTATAATATTGATGGAATGCTGAACAGAGGCCGTTCAAGGGTAAATCAGAATGGTCCGGAATCTTATGGTTTCAGAGGAAATTATCAGAATCTTGATCTTAACAGGGATTTTATCAAAGGAGATTCCAGAAATTCAAAGGCCTTTCAGGAGATTTTCAATACCTGGAAGCCTGATGTATTTATTGATAATCATACGAGTAATGGAGCCGATTATCAATATGTAATGACCCTTATTGCACCTCAGAAGGATAAGCTGAATCCAATACTGTCCAACTATTTGACTAAGCAGATGCTTCCTGACCTTTACAAGAAAATGAAGGCTTCTAACTTTGAGATGACGCCTTATGTTAATAGCATTGAAGAAACGCCTGATTCAGGAATTACAGGTTTTTTGGAGACTGCGCGTTACTCTACCGGATATGCAGCCTTGCATAATACTATTGGGTTCATGCCCGAAACTCATATGCTCAAGCCTTATCATCAGCGAGTGGAGGGTACTTATAAGTTTATGGAACATGTTCTCGAAATCCTAGAACGTGATTCAGATTTAATCGCCAAGAATAAGCTTAAGTCTGATGCGGAAGTTAAGACTCAGGATATTTTCCCTCTCCAATGGAAATTGGATGATAAAAATTTCTCACTCCTGACGTTTAAAGGTTATGAAGCTAAATATAAAGCAAGTGAAATTAGTGGCCTGCCCAGACTCTTTTATGACAGGAACGAGCCTTATGAAAAGGATATCCGGGTTTTTGATAATTATTTGCCATCAGTAATAGTCAAAAAACCGCTTGCATATATAATTCCGCAATCCTGGCAACGAGTAATTGATTTGATGCGATTAAATGGTGTTCAGATGAGAGCGCTTGCCGCAGATACAGAGATTGAACTGGAAATGTATTATATTGAAGATTATAAAACTGTAAATAAGCCCTATGAGGGTCATTATCTTCATTCTCAAGTCAAATTGAGGGCCGAGAATCAGAAGCTGAAGTATTATGAAGGTGATTTTGTCATATTTACTGATCAGCCACAGAACAGATATATTGTCGAAACTCTTGAACCTCAGGGTGTTGATTCATTTTTTAGCTGGAATTTCTTTGACTCAATTTTAAGTCAGAAGGAGCACTACTCAGATTATGTTTTTGAGGATGAGGCAGCCCGATTTTTAAAAGAAGATTCTGAAATGCTGAGGAGACTTGAAGAAGAAAAGAAGAAGAGTCCTGCATTGCTGCAAAATCCACACTTACAACTAGATTGGGTTTACAGGAATTCAAAATATTACGAAAAAACACACATGAGATACCCGGTAGGTCGTTTAATAAGTCCTGCTAAAATTCAATTTAAATAAATGGAGACCTATATAAACGACACCCCAGTTGCATCGATCATTTTTATTTTCACAATAGTCACCAGTATCTATGCATTTTCAAATGCAGAGGTTTATGGAAAATTTATGCTTCATCCTTATAGCGTAAGTCGTGGGCGCCGACTGTATAGTTTGATTACCAGTGGACTCATTCACAAAGACTGGTCGCACCTTTTAGTGAATATGTTATCTTATTACTTTTTCGCTTTCACACTTGAAAAAACTTTCGTTTCACTAAGTAGCTGGGGTCATGTTCAATTTGGAGTATTGTACATTGTCAGTATTATTTTGAGTGACATTAGCTCTATTTTTAAGCATAAAGAGCATTTCTGGTACAACAGTCTTGGCGCCTCAGGCGCCGTTTGTGCTGTACTTTTTAGTTATATTTTGTTCTATCCTATGAATAAAATGATAATTTTCCCTATTCCAATCCCAATTCCAGCAGTATTGTATGGCTTTCTTTTTCTTGGATATTGTGTTTATGCGTCCCGCAATTCAAGAGATGCAATCAACCATGATGCTCACTTTTATGGGGCACTGAC
>CAMBFY010000160.1 GCA_945865415.1 Sphingobacterium thalpophilum | reverse complement strand
CAATCAATTACTCGATTATATCAAGTCGGGCGATCAGTTAGCCTTCGCTCAATTATATGAGCGATATTGGGGACTTATGTTTCATCATGTTCTAAAAATGACTGGTGATATGGATGGAACGAAAGATCTTATTCAAGAACTTTTTACTCATCTTTGGATTAATGTTGAGCAAATAGAACCCGACACTAACATTGCTTCTTATCTTTATGTTTCAGCCAGAAATAAAGTTATTAATCTGATAAGACATGATAAGGTTAAGAATAACTATTTATCATCTCTTAGCGAATTTGCATATCAGCATCGCGACTGTATCCTTGAGCAGTTAAGTGCTAAAGATCTTTCAATTACAATTGAAAAAGAAATACAAAACCTGCCAAGTAAAATGCGCGAAATTTTTGAACTAAGCCGCAAAAAATTCCTCACTCACAAAGAAATTGCTAATGAACTTCATATTTCCGATAAAACAGTCAAAAAGCAAATTAACAATGCTATTAAAATACTCCGTTTAAGGCTGAACATTTTCGCCCTCTTCCTTAGCATATACCTTAGCCTTACCACACTCTTGTAAGATTTATCGTTATTTAAATCACTAAGATATTTATTTTGTTTTTATCTACTACCAGGTAGCCATATAATTGTCTTATAATAAATATGATACAGCTATGACTGGACCTGAAGCCCGTGAGCTCCTAAAAAAATATAATCATGGTAATTGCACACCTGAGGAAAAGGCCTTGGTGGAGCGTTGGTACCTATCAGAGTCATCGAAACATAAGGCATTCGAAGATCAGGGTGATTTCGCCGCAGAGAAGATTCAGATGTGGTGTGAAATCAGTGAAATGAGCGGTATTGAAAAAAGAAAAAAGAGTTCAAAAATTATTCTTTGGGCAAGTTCAATTGCGGCAGTAGCTCTGATTGTTTTTAGCATTGGCAGCAACTTCTATAAGCAAGATCAAGCTGAAATAGTTATTAGTGAAACCCCTCATAAGGTTTATGATAAAGATCCTGGCAGTAATAAAGCTGTTTTAACTCTTGCAGATGGAAGCAAAATTGTACTTGATGATGCAATAAATGGAACTATAGCGAAACAGGGGGAAATTAGAATCAGTAAAGCCACAAATGGTACTATTATTTATGATATTCCGGAGTTAATGGCAGATCTCAAAACAAGTACTAATTTTTATAATAAGATTGAAACACCTAAAGGAGGTAAATATCAAATTGTCCTGCCTGATGGATCTAAAGTCTGGTTGAATTCGGTTTCTTCACTTCGATTTCCGGCAGTTTTTAATGGCAAGGAAAGAAATATAGAACTAACAGGTGAAGCATATTTTGAAGTTGTCAGAAATACAGAAAAACCTTTTATCGTGAAGACTAGAGCAATGAGCGTGATGGTAACTGGAACGCAGTTTAACGTAATGGCTTACTCAGATGAAAAGTACACTGCTACTACCCTTGTAGAAGGTTCCGTCAATGTTAGCAATAATAACAGTAATATGGTGCTCAAACCAGGTGAACAGGTAGTTTCAAACCAAGGAGCAAAACTTAGTAAAAACATTGTAGATGTTGAACAAAATATAGCCTGGAAAAATGGTTTGTTTCAATTCAGTAATTCAGATATACGTACGGTTATGAATCAAATCAGCAGATGGTACGATGTAACAATTGAATACAAAGGCGTGGTAACAGAAAAGCATTTTAGCGGTTATATTTCACGTGATTCAAAACTCTCACAAGTTTTAAAAATACTTGAATTGAGTGGAGTAAAATTCAAAATTGAAGAGAAAAAAATTATTGTTTTACCTTAAAATAGCCTATGGACCCATAAATGTACCTCCCAAAAAGCCCAATAAAAATCCGGAAACGTTGTAGCGTTCCCGGACATATAATGAAGGGGCTAAAAACTCACTGTAAAGTAATATTCTATTCACCCTAAATCATGTAAACTTATGCAAATTACTGCTTTTTGCAAAAAAGAACCTTTCATTAAACTGAAGAGGTTTACTTATTCTCATTTAATACGAGTTCAAAAAAATACTGATCCGGAATTTACTCCGGCATTAGTAACAGCAATCAACCAAGCCAAACTATTTAGGCAAGTTATCCTCAAGATGAAATTAACAGCTGTAGTATTAATAATCGCCTGTTTGCAGGTAAGCGCATCAGGATTTGCTCAAAGGATTACTATATCCAGACAAAATGCTCCTATAGAGCAGGTTTTAAAGGAAATCAAAAAGCAAAGTGGCTATTTGTTTTTTTACAATCAGGAATGGATAAAACAGGTAAAAGCGGTTGATATTGATGTAAAGCATGCCAGCATTGATGAAGTATTGCAAATTTGTTTTTACAACCAGCCTGTAAATTATTCAATTGTTGATAAAACAATTATACTTTCAAAAAATGAGGGATTTATACCAAATCTTGAAATAACTATAAAAAAAGAAGTACCTCCAAAAGAAGTGAAGGGCAAAGTAAAAGATGCCAGTGGTGAAACCCTGCCCGGTGTGAGTGTTCGAGTAAAAGGCACCAATACCGGTACCACAACTGATGTAAATGGGAATTACACCATTACTGTTCCTGAAGACAATTCCATGTTGGTCTACACCTACATTGGTTATGTAACCAAAGAAGTAGCAGTAAGTAACCGCACTGCAATAGATATAACACTTGATGCAGCAAATACTGCATTGACTGAAGTAGTTGTGATTGGTTACGGAACTTCAAATTTGGCAAATTTAACCGGTTCGGTTTCTACTGTTGATGTTGGAAAAGCAATGTCTTCAAGACCTGCCACCAATGTTGCATCAATGCTTGAAGGCCAGGTTTCAGGGGTATTTATACATACAAATTCCGGACAACCAGGTGCTGAAGGAATGAATGTTTTGATCAGAGGTCAGGGAAGTATGGGGGATTCTCAACCCCTTGTAATTGTTGATGGTCTTGAATCCTCCATGGATAATATCAATCCATTTGATATCGAAAGCATCAGCGTTCTGAAAGATGCGGCTTCTGCTTCGATTTATGGAACTAGAGCTGCAAACGGAGTAATCCTTGTTTCAACAAAACGTGGAAAAGAAGGACCTATCCAAATAAGGTATAACACTTATTTTGGCAAACAAGATCCAACTGCAGTGCCTGAGTTCCTCGGTTCTGCTGAATATGCAGAACTTCATAATGAGGCCAGAGCAAATGCAGGATTATCTCCTACATTTACCGCTGATGCCATTTCAAGATATAGGGCTGGAAATGATCCAAATTTCCCAAGTACCGACTGGATGAGTGTTTTGTACTCGGGATCAGGCGGTTCACAATATCATGGTCTGGATTTTTCGGGTGGAACAGAAGCTACGAGATATAACATCTCAATGGCTTATAATGAGCAAAAGGGCGTAATAAAAGCTGTTGATGCAGATCAATTAAACTTCCGCTTTAATGTTGACAATAAAATCAATAAATGGCTTAATGTAGGTATTAATACAGCATTGAATCGTGCGGTTAACACCCTTCCTTTAACCGGTCCGGAACTTACCCGTGGAGGTGATTTACAACAATTCTACAATTCTGTCACTCACATTCCTCCTACTCAAAAATTAAAATTGGCCGACGGCTCATGGTCGGGAGAATATCCGCTAGGAAATTTTGCAGCCTGGATCGATCAGGGCAACTTAAGATCAGTGAAGGCCAATCAATTAGTTGGAACGATATTCTCAGATGCGAAAATTATCAAAGGACTATCCTGGAGAAACAGAGCTAGTGTTGATTATTCTTTCCGGGAAACTAATAACCACATTTCCAGATTTGTTTATGGCGGTGGCCAGGTATCCGGCCCTTCCTCAAATCAGGAAAGTATAGACAGGTTTGGAATCATTGATATGGAATCACTGTTTTCTTATGATAACAGATTTGGCAAACACGGAGTAAAAGGACTGGGTGGTGCATCCACCAGAACCGAGGATTTCTATTCTACCATGGCCTTTCGCCTTGACTTTCCCTCAAATGACCTCACAGCAATAAACGCAGGAGGTACAGCTGGTCTTTTAAATTCAGGTACAAACAGAAGGTCAACACTCGGGTCCTATTTTGCCAGAGTGAATTATGACTATGATGGGAAATACCTGTTCGAAGCAAATATTCGAAGAGACGGTTCCTCAAAATTTGCAAGAGGAAATCGTTGGGGATGGTTCCCTTCCTTTTCTGCAGGTTGGGTAATGAGCGATGAGAACTTTATGAAGGATATAAACTGGCTTAATTTCTTAAAGTTAAGAGCTTCCTGGGGTCAGTTGGGTAATCACAGAATCGCTGATTTTATGTATCTGCCTTTAATTTCATTGGGTCAGAATTATGCATTTGGTGGGGCTAGTGCAACAGGAGCCGCACAAACTACAGCTAACAACCCTGATATTACCTGGGAAACCACTACAGAGAAAAACATTGGTGTAGATCTCAAACTTTTAAAAAATAGAATTTCAGTAAGTATTGATGCATATGACAGATATACTGATGATATCCTAACGGTTATACCAGTCTCCGGAACATTCGGGCTGCCTGCTCCTACTGTTAATTATGGCGCAATGAGCAATAAGGGAATCGAAACTGAAATGAGGTATTCAAAAATGAAGGGTGAGTTCCAGTTTGATGTTTCGCTTAATGGTTCTTATAACAAAAACAATGTTGAAAAATATTTCAGTAGGGATATTTTCGATGTTGCTGGTGAAGGTGGAGCAATTGTAAGAGAAAAAGGAACTCCATGGAATTCATATATAGGATATGAATGGAATGGCTATTTCATGAGCGATGCGGAGGCAAAGTCAGGCGCAGTTCACCATCCAAGCGTTGGTGCCGGAGATTTAAAATTCAAGGATCAAAATGGTGATGGCAAAATTGATGGTAATGATCGTGTGGTACTTGGAAATACTGTTCCAAAATTTACTTATGGGATGAACCTTGGTTTTAGATTTAAAGGCTTTGATTTCTCAACCTTTTTCCATGGCGTAGAGGATGTCTCCAGATACCTGAGAGTTCGTGGCTATATGCCATTCATGCGAAATGGCAAGGCATTGAGTATGCATCTTGATCGAATGATTGTGGCAAATGGGGTTGTTACAAAAGAAGGCTATTTCCCTAAAACTTTACTTGAAGGTGGCCCGGGAGGTAAAAATGTTGTTGCCAGTGGATTTTCAATACATGATGCTTCTTATATAAGAATGAAAAATATCCAGCTGGGATTTACCATACCATCTTCATTAACTAAAAAGGCATTTATTTCACGGGCAAGACTTTATGTTAGTGGTGAAAACCTCTTGACTTTCACAAAGTTTCCTGATGGCTATGATCCCGAAGCAAATAATACTGCATTCCACGGGCATGTATTTGGCGGAGCTGCGGGCTGGAGTTATCCACAGGTGAAATTCTACACAGTTGGTCTTAACGTAAACTTCTGATCAATAAAAACACATTTTCAAATTGTTTAAATAGAAATTAAGGTTATGAAAAAATTTAAATATATTTTATTAATGGTACTCTTCAGTTTGGGAATGAATTCCTGTACTGAAAAGTATCTAGATGCCGTACCAAATGATCAATTAAGCGGTGCCACTTTTTGGAAAACCGAAAGCGATATTAATATGGCTCTTGCCGGTGCATACCGAGGATGGGAAAATGGGATGGATGTTGTTATGCGGGATGCAATGACCGATAACGACTATAGCTGGATGGCTGTAACTGGTTACCAGCAGGTGGGAAATGGATCAGTAAACCCTCAAACTGTATCGATAGGCAACGGTGGAAGGGTATTTAGCTACGTGCAAATTAGAAAATACAATTCCTTCCTAGAAAATATAGAAGGTATGACTATTGATGCTGCACTGAAAGAAAGACTTAAGTCTGAAGTACGTTTTTTAAGAGCCTATGACTACTTCCTGAAATCTATGTTCTTTGGGGATATGCCCCTCATCACAAAAACTAACCCTTCCACAGAATTACCTACCCGTACTCCAGTTGCTCAGATTCATGCTTTCATTTTAGATGAACTGGATAAAATCAGCAAGATATTACCCGTACAAAATAACATTACTGCAAAAGGTCGTATGACCAGGGGTTCAGCAATAGCATTAAAAGCAAGATTAGAGCTTTATATGGGCAAATACGCAGATGCCATGGCTTCCTCAAAAGCCGTGATTGATATGGGAGTTTATGAGCTCTATCCAAATTATGAGCAATTATTTTATCGTCAGAATAAAGCAAATAATAAGGAAGCAATCGCAGAGATTCAGCACATTCAAAATGATTATGCTACATCTATTCCATGGCAGAGGCTTCCAGCATGGAAAGGTGGCTATTCTGAAAATGCAATTTCCAGAAGTATCCTGGATGAATATGAAACAAGTAATGGTCTGAAAATAACTGAAGATCCTGCATACAACCCTAATATGCCATTTGCAAACCGTGACCCAAGATTAGCTATG
>CAMBFY010000159.1 GCA_945865415.1 Sphingobacterium thalpophilum | reverse complement strand
GTTAGGTGTAAATGTTGCCGCCGCAAGTTTGATGGATGCGAGTTCTTCAGAAAGTATTTTACCATGGCAGGAGTGTTTGAAATTGGGTGAAGAATTCAATTATAATATGGACTAATTTTACTTGAAACCTATAAACTGTTTACAGTTTTTTTCTACTTTGGATAATTTCAGTGAAATAGGTGTTAAATTGCAAATGATGTTAACAATTAGTAATGCCTGATGGAATCATGAAAGTAGGCTTGTTTATTCCCTGTTATATTGATCAGTTTTATCCTGACGTTGCTAAAGCAACCTATCAGCTTCTAAAAAAATTAGGCTGTGAGCTAACTTATCCGATAAACCAAACCTGCTGCGGACAACCTATGGCAAACAGTGGTTTTTCGAATCTTACGAAAGGTTGTGATGTAAATTTTGTTAAGAATTTCAAAGGTTTTGATTATATCGTTTGTCCCTCGGGTAGTTGTGTATTGCATATTAAAGAGCATTTAAAGGATGGTGGAGCTCCTTCTGAACTTGAGAAGATCAGGCAAAGTGTCTTTGAACTTTCTGAATTTCTTGTAGATATTCTTAAGGTTAGTGAATTAAATGCTTCCTTTCCACATAAAGTAGGCATGCATATTAGCTGCCATGGCCAAAGAGGCCTGCATCTTTCTTCAATGTCTGAACTTGTTTCTCCTGCATTTTCTAAAACAGAACACTTGCTCAATATGGTCGAAGGACTTGAACTTTTAAAACCCTTAAGGACAGATGAATGCTGCGGTTTTGGTGGTACATTTTGTGTTTTTGAAGAGGCTGTAAGTGTGAAAATGGGTGAGGATCGGATCAAAGAGCATCTGGTTAATGGTGTTGAATTTATTTGTGGCGGAGATACCAGTTGCCTGATGCATTTTGAAGGTATTTTAAAGAGGCAAGGGACTAAAGTGAAAACGATACACCTGGCCGAGATATTAAATAGTGCGCTATGAGTGTAAAACAACATGCAGATGCTGCTCAAGAATTTATCAGGGACGAAGCACGTACCGATTGGCATGATGAGACTCTTTGGTTTGTCAGAAATAAGAGAGATAAAGCAGTTAATACCCTTCCTGAATGGGAAATACTTCGTGAATGGGCATCCCAAATAAAAAATCATACCCTTTCCAACCTGGATCATTATTTAAAAAGTTTTGAAGAAAAGGCTGTTTCAAATGGAATAAAAGTTCATTGGGCTGCCTCTGCCGAGGATCATAACCGTATAATTCATAAAATTATTGCAGATAACAAAATTGATAAGATTGTTAAAAGCAAAAGTATGCTTACTGAAGAATGTCATTTGAATGATTATTTACAGAATAAGGGCATACAGATATTAGATTCAGATCTTGGTGAATATATCGTACAATTACGCAAAGAAACACCAAGTCATATTGTATTACCGGCAATTCACCTGAAACGCCAGGATGTTAGTGAAACCTTTCATGAACATTTAAATACAGAAAAGGGAAATTATGATCCTCAATATCTGACAGGAACAGCCCGTCATTATTTGCGAGATCGTTTTATCGAGGCAGAATTAGCCATCACAGGAGTGAATTTTGCCATAGCCGAATCGGGAGGCTTTGTGGTTTGTACCAATGAGGGTAATGCCGACATGGGAGTGCATTCTGCCAATATTCATATTGCCTGCATGGGTATCGAGAAAATTATTCCAAAAGCTGAACACCTTGGGGTATTTTTGCGCCTTTTGACGAGAAGTGCAACCGGCCAGCCGATCACTACTTTTTCAAGTCATTTCAATAAACCACGTTCAGGGCAGCAAATGCACTTGGTAATTGTAGACAATGGAAGAAGCAGACAATTGGGGCGGCCTGATTTCAGGAATTCCCTGAAATGCATTCGTTGTGCTGCTTGTTTTAATACCTGCCCGGTATACAGAAGGAGTGGTGGACATAGTTACCATTCTACAGTCGCTGGACCAATCGGTTCTATCCTAAATCCAAATTTGGATATGAAGGCTAATTCAGATTTACCTTTCGCCTCAACGCTTTGTGGATCCTGCAGCAATGTATGTCCGGTTAAAATTGATATCCATGATCAACTTTGGAAATGGAGGCAAGAGATTGTTGCCAATGGCTATGTTGGCAATGGTAAAAAAGCTGGGATGCATGGGATGGCCTGGGTTCTAACCAATCCTAAAATTTATCGTACAGTTGGAAGAATTGGCCGATGGATGATGAGAACTTTCCCTTTTGTACTAAATAATAAATTGAACCCCTGGTATAAGCAGCGGGAAATGCCACAAGCACCGCAAAAAAGCTTTAGAGACTGGTTTAAAGAAAATCAATAATGGGGACTAGAGAATCAATATTACAAGCAGTTACTACGAATAAACCGGATCTTATCGCTTTGCCAGATATGGACTTATCGCTGACTATTCAATACCCTGATCTGCTAGATCAGTTTCTCCAAATGGTACATGCTGCGGGCGGTCAGGCATTTTATAAGAATGCTAATCAGGAATTGCAAAATGATTTGGCATTGGTTAAAGCGGAAGGGAAATTCATAATCAACCTATTAGAAGAACCACATTCTCAGGATTGGTCAGCCATGAATTCATCCGAATTGGAAACTCTTGACACCTGCTACCTTCGTGCAGACTTGGCGGTAGCCGAAAACGGTGCCATGTGGATTTCTGAAACTAACATGGCTAATAGGCTAATACCCTTCATCTGTCAGCATTTGGTAATTGTACTAAACCCTGTAGTGATTATAAACAATATGCATGAAGCCTACCAACAGCTAAACGTTTCGGCTGAAGGTTTTGGGGTATTCATCGCTGGACCATCAAAGACAGCAGATATTGAACAGAACCTGGTGATTGGGGCGCATGGAGCAAGAAGTTTGAGGGTATATCTTTTGTAATTGAGAGTTGATAATTTAGCTAATGCAAAAATAGTGATTCATTGTCTTGATTCTTGGCTACTAGCTCTTGGTTCCTGGCTCTTCGGTTCCAATACCAAAAGTCATTTGATTGTTAACAAAAACTAGGTATCTTAAAGCATTGAATCAAAAAATAGAATGGAAAGAATGCATTTTTCTAATGAACGGATAGATTACTGATTGAACTTATCTCAATTTCAAAGGGGCTAAATCGTATGCAACTTACCTTGATAATTAATGATTTCTGAATGGGGTTTTAAACGATTCTATCTCGTATTTAGGGGATAATATGTATAAAAAACAAAGATGAAAAGTGCATCTATCTTTAAAAAATTGGGGGAATATTTTATCCCTTTAAGAATTCTCAGCGGTATTTACATGCTGCTTTTTCAGTTTCCTGCTTATGCACAGCAGGTGGTTTTTCGTGCCGGAGCTTCAACGGCAAATATCAGTCCTTCTCTTGGTGAGGGAATTGCAGGTGGTTGGATGCCGCTGCCCCTGGCTACTCATATTCATGATGAGCTTCATGCCCGTTCTCTTGTATTGGACGATGGCAAAGTCCAATTAGTAATTATGGTTGTTGATAATGTGGAACTCCCAAGGGAAGTTTTTGATGCGGCTAAGCAACTTATCACCAAAGAAACCTCGATACCCAAAGAGCAGATTATGATGTCGTCAACTCATACACACTCTTCTACCTGGGCCGGTCATGAAATCAATCCGCCGGAGCCTTCTTTGAGCATCCGTTCAAATTCTACCGGGCAATATCAAAAACCTCTGGATGATTATCAAAAATTTGTTGTACGGCGTATGGCCGATGGTGTAAGGGTGGCTCTGAATAATCTGGAGCCAGCCTGTATTGGCTGGGGATCAGGCAGTGTCACGCAACATGTTTTCAATCGTCGCTGGAAATTGAAATCAGCGGTAATCAATCCCTTTGGAGTGAGTGAAAAGGTTCAGATGAATCCGGGAGTTGCTAATCCTAATTTATTGGAACCGGCGGGTCCTATAGATCCTGAAGTTTCATTTTTATCAGTTCAATCTTTAAAGGGAAAGCCAATTTCAATACTTGCAAATTATTCTTTGCATTATGTTGGAGGAGTCCCCAAAGGTCATATTTCTGCAGATTATTTTGCGCTGTTTGCCGACAGACTTCAGGAATTGTTAAAAGCCGACCGGCAGGATATTCCATTTGTAGGCATAATGTCTAATGGTACAGAGGGAGATATTAATAATATTGATTTTCGGGGCCTTACTGCCCAATATCCACCCTATGGGAAAATGAAGCTTGTTGCAAATGATGTTGCGCAGGAGGTATTAAGGGTCTATCAGAATATAAACTATAAGGAATGGGTGCCGCTTGGTGCCGCACAAATGGAACTGACACTAAATGTCAGAAAACCGGATTTACAATTGCAAAACTGGGCTGAGAAAGCGCTGCAGAAAGCAAAGCCTGATCATGCAATGGAAAAAGTTTTTGCTGAGCGAACCATACAAATGAAAGAATGGCCGGACAAGATAGATGTGATACTCCAAACATTCAAAGTTGGAGATTTGGGAATAGCCGGAATCCCATTTGAGGTATTTGCCGAAACGGGAATGGAGATCAAAGCCAGAAGTCCTTTTGAAAAGTCATTTACCATTGGATTGGCAAATGGTGGATATGGCTATCTGCCAACTCCTGAACAGCATCAATTGGGAGGTTATGAGACCTGGCTGAGTGTCAATAAGGTAGAAAAGGAAGCTTCCCGAAAGATTGTGACTGAAATTCTTAAACTTTTTAACCGGGTAAAATAGTAAGATGTATTTGATAATGCTAATATTCCTATTTTAGAACTTAGCATGTATCATGGATTTAATTTCGCTTTTGAGGAACCTCTAAGAGAAATTATAGAATTTAAGTTTCTAAACATCGCCGAATTTGAACGGCGTTTCCTAGAATAATATAGTATTGGTATTGTCGAAATAAGTATTGGTTTGGGTCTTATTTGAAGATTAGATTTGGTTGAAACAAAGCATTTATATTAAGCTGATCAAAAAAGAGAATACCCAAATCTGAATAGGATTGGTGATTAATTAGTTCTTCTTATCCTATATCTGAAGACTTTCTTTTGTTTAGTACTAAAGGAACCGGAAATCACAATTGATTTTATGTTATTCCTGAATATCGATTAGTATAGGTATGATAAAGAAATATTTATGTTTCAAACTAAGAACATGACTGCCAACACACTAACATTTATTGTTAGTGTTATATTTATGTTCTGTTTTTCTTCCCGGAGCCTTGCCCAGGGAGCCGTTTTTCTTGCAGGGACATCAGCCGTAAATATAACTCCCCCTTTGGCTTACCCGCATTATCGTGGTGAAAGTACTGGGGCTCATGATTCATTGTATGCAAAAGCTCTTGTACTTAAGCAAGGTGATGTTACCATTGCCCTTGTCATATGTGATTTATTGTGGGTTGAGAGGAGTCTCTCTTCCTCCGTCAGATTACAGATCTCTGAAAAAACGGGTATTCCCTATTCAAATATCATAATTGCGGGCACTCACACACATACCGGTCCTGCCTATCACCCTAATATACGTGAACTCACCGGGAAACTCCGTCCGCCATTTGATGAAGATATACCTTCAGCAGTAAAGGATCTTTATTTGAATAGTTTGGCAGTTAAGATAGCAGAGTCAGTTATAGTTGCCCATAAATCAATGGAAAATGTTCAGATTGAAACTGGTACAGGACTGGCTAAAGGGATTTCATTCAACCGTCGTTTTATAATGAAAGATGGCAAAGTTGTATTTAATCCGGGCCTTGGTAATAAAGATGCTATTCTTCCTGCCGGACCGGTTGATCCTCAGGTAGGTATTTTAATGCTTCGAAAGGTTTCTGATAATTCTCCACTGGTTGTTCTTTCGAATTTCGGAGTGCATGCCGACACTTTTGGAGGTTCCAAGTTTAGTGCAGACTATCCGGGATTCCTTGCTCAGGCGCTAAGCGCTGCCATAGGCGGAGGTTGCATATCTATTTTTGCAACAGGCCCCTGTGGTGATGTAAATCATGTGGATGTGCATGGGAAAGACAAGAAGCGTTTTTCCTCTAAAGATATTGGAGTTCATTTATCGAATGCTATAGTTAAAGAGATTCCGGTTTTAAACAAGGTCGGGGATCCCTTTCTTGTGATGCGCTCACAATTTGTATATGCTCCCCTTCAAGACTATAGTGATACAGAATTAGCCTGGGCTAATGATGAAAGCGCCAAACCTTTACACAACGAGTCATCATTTTTGGAACGGCGAAGGCGATTAAAGATTCGATCACTGGAGAGGCTTCGACGTACCGAGGCAATCGCGCCTACAGTTGAGCGGGAGGGATGGAAACTACCATTAGAGGTACAGGTAATTGGCATAGGGAAGGATTTTGCAGTTGTAGGCTTACCAGGGGAGGTTTTTGTTGAGTTAGGCCTGGCTATTAAGAAGTCCTCTCCCTTTAAAACAACTCTGGTTATTGAATTGACCAATAGCCATATCGCTTATGTTCCAACTCGTAGAGCATTTAGTCAGGGGAGCTATGAGACAATAAACTCACGCTTGGCTCCGGGCGGAGGTGAGATGATGGTGGA
>CAMBFY010000158.1 GCA_945865415.1 Sphingobacterium thalpophilum | reverse complement strand
CTTTTTCAAGATCCATTTTTATAGGGCTAAATCCAAGTTTCTCAATAGTCAAGCTGTCCATACCTGCTGCATAAAAATCTCCAACCCGCTTTTCTATTGAACCGGGGGCTGCACTTTTATTGTTTGCAGATTCTGCCAGTATAGTTTTAACAGCATTGATATTAAAGTCGCGAAGCAGATTAAAACTTCCCCATCTGGTTTCTTTGGCCGGGACTGGATTGTTTTTTATCCAGGTTCCACTGGCATAATTGTAGAAATCATCACCGGGCTTTTTACTTAAATCCATACTTGCTTTGTCGATGAATGATAGCTTTTTAACCGGTTTTGAATCATGTTGTGCAGAAAGCTGCAGGCTTAGGGTGCAAATAGCCCCCAATAGCATTGTTTTAACGAAATTCTTATTCATTATCTTTTGGTTAGTCAATGGGATAACAAAAATAGCAGATATAAGGATTAAATGGAAAAATATTCAGTCAATCTACTTATTAAACCAGGAAAGTACGCGTCTCAATTTGAGGTTATTGAGTAGAAAATTGCGGAGACAAGACCAGAGAGTGATTTTCATTTTTGTAAAAATTGAATGATATAATAACAACGTTACATGCATTATATTGTTTTATTTCCCATATCAGTAGTTTTTTGATTGAATAAAGTTGTAATCATGCGTGTATGATTGAATTATTATCAAAATTCAGAACCTTCATGTTCCAATTATACCTCCCAAAATCGTATTTTTGAATGTTAAATATTTCCTTGATTAAATGAGTATTCCTAAGACGTATAATCCCAGAGAAACTGAGGATAAATGGTATAAATATTGGCTTGATAAGAAGTTTTTCCGTTCTACACCTGATGAAAGAGAACCTTATACCATCGTAATTCCACCGCCCAATGTTACAGGCGTATTGCACATGGGACATATGCTCAATAATACAATTCAGGATGTTTTAATTCGCAGAGCTCGAATGCAGGGTAAAAATGCCTGCTGGGTACCAGGAACTGACCATGCATCGATAGCTACTGAGGCAAAAGTAGTTGCATTGCTTAAAGAACGGGGAATTGAAAAGAAGGATGTCAGCAGGCAGGAATTTCTCAATTACGCTTATGAATGGAAGGACAAGTATGGTGGTATCATACTGAAGCAGCTTGAAAAGCTGGGTGCATCCTGCGACTGGGACAGGACCCGTTTTACAATGGAGGAAGATCTTTCTGAAGCAGTAATTGATACTTTCATTCACCTCTATAAAAAAGGTTGGATTTACAGAGGGATACGCATGGTGAACTGGGATCCCAAAGGCCAGACTGCTGTTTCGGACGAAGAGGTTATCCGCAAGGAAGTAAATCAGAAGCTTTATTATATTAAATACTCAATTGTTAAACCTGACTTACATTCCCCCGATCATCTGATCGTGGCAACAACCAGGCCTGAAACTATTATGGCCGATACCGCTATTTGCATCAACCCCAATGACAGCAGATTCGATTTTCTGAAGGGTAAGCAGGTATATATACCTTTGATCAACAGGAAAATACCTGTTATTGAGGATGATTATGTGGATATGGAATTTGGTACCGGATGTCTTAAAGTTACCCCCGCGCATGATCTCAACGATTATGAATTGGGCTTGAGACATCAACTTCCTGTTATTGATATTCTGAATGATGATGGAACCTTAAATGAAAAAGCTCAGATTTTGGTTGGCGAGGATCGCTTTGCTGCAAGGAAGAAGATTCATGTCATGCTTGAGGAAGCCGGAAACCTGGAGAAGGTGGAGGATTATAAATCTCAGATTGGATTTTCAGAACGTACGGATGCTGCCATAGAACCCAAATTATCAATGCAATGGTTTTGCAAGATGTCTGAGCTTTCTGGACCGGCACTTGATTATGTTTTAAATGGAGAGATAAAGTTAATTCCTGACAAGTTTATAAATACCTATAAACACTGGATGGAAAATGTGAAGGATTGGTGTATTAGCAGACAATTATGGTGGGGGCAGCAGATACCGGCATGGTACAATTCAAAAGGAGAGTGGGTTGTTGCAAAATCAAAAGAAGAAGCTGTTGCAGCCTTTATCAAAACGTTTCCGGATTCAGATATAAGCCATATCAGACAAGATGATGATGTGGTCGATACCTGGTTTTCATCCTGGCTTTGGCCGATCTCTGTGTTTGATGGATTTAAGGATCCTGATAATGCAGACATCAATTATTATTATCCCACTAGTGATCTTGTTACCGCTCCCGAAATTCTGTTTTTCTGGGTAGCCAGAATGATCATGGCTGGTCATGAGTTCAGGGGCAAAGTACCTTTTAGAAATGTATATCTGACCGGTATAGTACGTGATAAGCAGGGTAGAAAAATGTCCAAATCATTGGGTAACTCGCCTGATCCTATTGAACTGATTGAAAAATATGGTGCTGATGGAGTAAGAGTGGGAATGCTTTTATGTTCACCCGCAGGTAATGATTTGATGTTTGATGAAAGTTATTGTGAACAGGGAAGGAATTTTGCAAATAAAGTATGGAATGCTTTCAGATTGGTAAAAGGATGGGAGGTTGACCCGAATCTAAGCAATACCAATCAGCAAGCGATCAGGTGGTTTAGTTCTGCTTTCAATAAGTCATTACTTGAAATTGAGGATAATTACAAGCAGTATCGTCTTTCTGAGGCCCTGATGGGGATTTATAAACTGGTTTGGGATGATTTCTGTGCCTGGTACCTTGAAATGATTAAGCCCGTTTATCAGCAGCCGATAGATCAGGAAACCTACCGAATGACTGTTGGATATTTTGAAGATATTTTAAGATTGTTGCATCCTTTAATGCCATTTTTAACTGAAGAACTTTGGCATGATGACCTATTTGCTCAGCGGACTGAAATGGAATGTTGTATTGTATCACCCTATCCTGTAGCAGGTGACATTGATACCAAGCTAGTAAATGATATTGATATCATTAAACAAGTCATTTCTGAGATTAGAAATATCAGAAATACAAAGCAAATTTCTCCAAAAGAGGCTCTAAACCTAAAAATTAAGGTTAATTCAGAAATTAAATACAAGGATTACTTTACTATTGTTTCCAGACTCGCTAATGTTACTGAATCTGAATTTGTGAAAGAGCCGGTTACTGGTGCAGGTACTTTTATGGCAGGGAAGGACGAATTTTTTGTGCCGCTTGAGAATAACATTGATCCGGTTGCTGAGAAGCTTCGGATAGAAAAGGAAATAGAATACCTCAATGGTTTTTTACGTGCTGTAGAATCAAAACTATCTAACGAACGATTTGTACAGAATGCCAAACCGGAAGTAGTTGAAATTGAGCGTCAAAAGAAGGAAGACGCTCTGTCGAAATTGAAAATTCTTGAAGCGGGCTTGAAACGCTGACAGGGTTTATAACCCTGTCAGCGTTCCTAGATAAGCCTATCAGCCTTTTAAAGGCTGACAGGCTTAGTTAGCAGCATCCACCTCCAGGTACACAAGCTGTTGTCTGTATTGGTTTTTCTGCGTAAACACTAATACTAAAAATTCCTGTATTACCCAATTTAAACGCTTGAAGCTCTTCTGCTGTGAGGTAGTTTTGAAGAATGTCATCTGGGATTATAATGGGTTTTTCCTTTTGTATTCCCATATTTTTAAAGCCATTTATTTCGATCAGTTCAAGATAGGTTTCCTTTTGAATAGCCCCGGAAACACAGCCTGCATACATTTCGGCTGCATTTTTTAGCTTGTCGGGTAGTTTACCAACGAGTACCACATCTGATATACTGAAATGCCCACCCGGTTTCAGAACCCTGAATATTTCTTTAAAAACTTTGTCCTTATTCGGAACAAGATTGAGCACACAATTACTCACAACCACATCTGCAGCGTTCGAACTTACCGGCATCTTTTCAATATCTCCCTGGCGAAATTCTACATTATTAAATCCCAGAGTTTCTGCATTATGCCTTGCCTTGTTAATCATGGCCTCTGTAAAGTCTATTCCAATGATTTTCCCGTTTTCACCTGCCTCAGCTCTCGAAACAAAGCAATCATTGCCAGCACCTGATCCCAAATCAATCACCACATCTCCTTTTTTTATTAAAGCGAACTGTGTTGGCAACCCGCAACCCAGTCCGAGATCGGCATCAGGATTATAACCTTTAAGATCAGTGTAATCATCAGTCATGATATGATACACCTCAGTACTGCAAGCACCGGCTCCACAACATGAACTTTCGTTTGTAGCTTTATCCTGCAAGGCAATTTCACTGTATTTTTGTCTGACTAGTTCTTTGATCTCTGCTTCAGTTTTCATGGTATTTCAATTGTATTATTGCAATATTACGATATTTTAATTTAATTTTTTTAGCAATAGTTATTTGTAGTTTTAAAATCAGAAAGAAAGCTTACAATTTCTTTTTCAAGCAATTTCCATGTTTCCGGATTAATGCAATAACATACACTGGCTCCTTCAACTGTACCCTGAATCAAACCAGAATTTTTAAGTTCCTTCAGATGCTGGGAAATTGTGGCCTGAGCCAGTCCGAATTCATTGACAAGATCCCCGCATATGCAAGTATTTGATTTCATGATCTCTTGCAGGATTGCAATACGTGCCGGATGAGCAAGCGCTTTAAGCAGCAGAGCCAAATGATTTTGTTCAGCAGAGAATATTTCTGTTTTGGTTAAACCCATATTGATTGCAATATTACGATTATTCTATGGCTTCATGAAATTATTCGACTAATTTGACTATCATACAAGCAATTAACCTCATCATCAACCTGATCAAATTTAATCTTTAATTATTTTTACTGGAAACAAAGGACAGTACTTTTCTGTTTAGTTCATCGGGCAAAAATGGCTTTACGATTACATCATTGATGCCACTCAGTTTAATTTCATTTTCAATCTCACTTGGGAGGTTGGCTGTCAGTGCGATTATTGGCAGATTTATTCCTTTTTCCCTCATTTTTCTGCTTGATTCATAGCCATCCATTATTGGCATATGGAGATCAATTAAAACAAGATCGTGCTTTTCTGGATCTACCATATTAAGAGCTTCAAGTCCGTTAGTAGCCGTGAAAACTTTTGCTCCCCAACGCTCCAGGAATTTTTGCGCTACCAAAACATTGATCGGATTATCTTCAACCAATAAAATTGTTATTCCGCTTAGTAAGCTATGATCTTCTGTTTTGAGGGTCATGTCGGATTTTTCTTGTATTAGTTTCTGTAAATCTTTTTCAAAGGACTGAGTAAAATAGAAGTTTGAGCCTTTGCCTTCCTCACTTTCAAGTTGTAAACCTGAATTTTGCAATTCAAGTATTTTTTTACTGATTGCAAGTCCTAAACCTGTTCCGCCATATCCACGCGATTTAGAAGAATCAGCCTGAGTAAAGCGCTCAAAGATAAGTTTTTGATTTTCCTTTGAAACACCTTTTCCTGTATCTTTTATGCTAAATAAAAGCTTGATAAAGTTATCTGTTTCTTCAATTATTGTTATTTGGAGTAAAACCTGACCTTGTTCTGTGAATTTAATGGCATTATTCAATAGATTGTTTAAAACCTGTGATAGTCTGGTTGGATCACCATAAACGAGCATATTTAAGTTCTTATCAATTTTTAAATTTAAGCTAATGCCTTTATCACTTGCTGAAATTTGAAGGCTATGTACTATATTTTTTGATAATGAGTATACATTCATTTCAATATTTTCGAATAAGATCTTCCCTGCTTCAATTTTATTGTAATCAAGAATATCATTGACAATTGCTAGTAAGTTATTTGCTGAGAATAGCATAACGTTGAGATTCTCTGCCTGATCTTTCCTTGGATTGTCTTTTAACAATAGATGACTCAATCCAATTACTGAGTTGAGCGGGGTTCTGATTTCATGACTCATCGTACTCAAAAACTCACTTTTTGCTATCAAACCCAGTTCGGCTTCTTTCTTTGCTTTTTTTAGGGTAAACGAAACTCTGTTCGAGAGGATGAGTGATTGAAAGAAAAAGAACATGATGTAACAAATAAAACTAGTTATTTGCAAAGAAGAAGAAAGATGCCAGTAATTCAATATTAGTATTAGAAAGACAATCATCAGCATGATTGTACTGATTAATGCATACAAAGAACCAGGTCGCCTTTGCTTACAAGCTATAAAATAAACATACAGAACATAGAAGATACAACTGAACATAACAACTATGAATGGATTGATCAGTTGAGTGAAAATTATCGGAGGAAAAATCAAAGAAATAAGTGCAAAAGTAAAGCACAGAATACTGATTATTCTAACTATCAGTTTATTGACATCCTTTGGGTGTAAATAGTTTGTATAAAGTGTAAACAAGCCAATGCTAAGAAACAAACTGATGTATTCCATTCGAATGGCAATAAACCAGTCAAATCCCGGAAAAATGGAATGAATTACGTAATTACCACTACCTATAATTCTGTAACTGTAAACAATGGAGTAGAGGGAGAATAAAAGTATAGCCTTATCGCGGCTTCCCAGAAGGTACAGGCCCAAAAAGAAAAGGCCACCCATAAAAAGACAGCCTGTTAAAAGCAGATCAATCGCAATACCATGGATCCAGTGGGTCTCCATTTGCGATTTAGTTCCTAATTCAATTGATTTAG
>CAMBFY010000157.1 GCA_945865415.1 Sphingobacterium thalpophilum | reverse complement strand
TTTAAGCCAGTTTTTGCCTTCTGTAAACCTCGTAACCAACATGGCAGAAACAGTATCACCTGTAGCATTTAAAATAGTTGCCATAGGATCAACCAGAGTACCAATAATCATCACCACCGGTAACATTTCAACAGGAAAACCATATACTGTCATGACCAGAATTTCACCTATATAACCTCCGTTTGGAATTCCTCCTTCGACCATGCTGACACTAATCGTTATTCCCAATGCCATTAAAATGGTACCAGGATCCATAAAATCCTTCCCCATTATAGCGAATACTGCTGCAATTTTTATAATAGATGATACACTGGATCCGTCTTTATGAAGTGGTGCTCCCAGAGGAATTACCAGGTTATAAATATGTTCGGGTATCCTCATAGCCCGGGCTGCGGCAAGGTTTGCCGGTATCGTTGCTACGCTGCTACATGTACTCACTGCCGTAAATGTCGGAACGATATTATTCTTCCAAAAGATCTTAACTCCCTGATTACCTGCAGCTATAAACGCGTATATCGTAAAGAAAAATAAAAAATAGAAAGTACAAAAACCATAATAAATAGCCATTGAATGACCATAGGTTCCGAATAACTGGGGTCCAAATACGCCAACCTGGTAGGCAAAATAAGCTCCCAATCCGATCGGGGCAAGTTTCATGATCATAATCAGAAATTGCTTCATAACCTCATCACCTGCAATCAGGAATTTCTTGAAAGGCTCGGCTATATCACCAGATCTTGAGGTTGCAAAACCAATAAATAATGAAAAAATAATGAATGCAAGCATGCTTTTTCGGGACAATAATTCATTGAATTCATTAACTGTCAATAAATTGGTAGCCTGTTCTCCAAAACTTGCTTTATGCACCTCTTTTATAACATTACTCGTAGTATCTATATTCTGTGGAAGCGGAAATATCCATACTGTAAAAATGGTTAGTATTGCCGAAATGAGCACTGTTCCTAAGAAAACCAGAATCATCACAATCATAACTTTACCCATTTTTTTTGACCGATCAATATTTGCAATGGATGATGATATTGCAAAAAAAATAAGAGGAATTACAGCCGTAAAAAGTAGGTTTAAAAATATGTCGCCTATTGGTTTAATAATCTCAACTCTCCTGCCAAAAAAAAGACCTAAAAAAGTTCCAATAGTTATACCAAGAAGAAGCCTGATTATACTGGAATAATTCTTTAAAAAACCACCTGTGCTTTCATTCATTTTTATAAACCTAATTTTGCAGATATATCAAGCATTCTTTCAATTGGAAGTCGAGCTTTTTTTATAATATCTTCCGGGACAGTTACTTCAGGCATACCATTTTTTATACATAAATAAAGTTTCTCCAGTGTATTTCTCTTCATATGTGGACAATCATTGCAAGCACATGAGTTATCAGGTGGAGCTGGAATAAATATTTTATCCGGACTAGCCTTTTCCATCTGATGAATTATACCGCTCTCAGTGGCTACAATAAATTCTTTAGCGGAATTGTTTATTGTATACTTTAATAAACCGGTAGTAGATCCTATGTAGTCTGCCATTTTTAAAACAGCCTCTTCACATTCCGGATGCGCTATAAATTTAGCATCAGGGTGTCTGCTTTTTAGTTTTAATATACGCTGCTGTGAAAAAATTTCATGAACCATGCAGGCTCCATTCCATAATACAAGTTCCCTTCCTGTTTTCTTTGCTACCCAGGCTCCTAGGTTTTTATCAGGGCCAAATATTATTTTCTGATCTTTAGGTAGACTCTCAACAATCTGCACTGCATTTGATGAAGTGCATACAATATCGCTCATTGCTTTTAGTTCAGCTGTACAGTTTACATAAGTTATCACTAAATGATCAGGATACTTCTCTTTAAATTTTGCAAATAATTTTGGCGGGCAACTATCTGATAATGAACATCCTGCTTTTAAATCTGGTAATAAAACTCTCTTTGAAGGTGATAAAATTTTTGCAGTTTCTGCCATAAAGTGCACGCCAGCAAACACAATAACCTCTGCATTGGTTTCAGCTGCCTGCTGTGATAATCCCAGACTGTCACCGATAAAATCTGCAATATCTTGTATATCAGGTTCTTGATAATAATGTGCTAAAATTACTGCATTTTTATCTTTTTTCAATTTGCTTATTTCAGAAAAAAGATCAAGAGTAGGATCTATTGGCTCATCAATAAAACCTTTAATATTTAATTCTTCTAAGGTATTCATTTATTAACTTTTCAGTAATTATAATATATATTATAGATATATTCTTATAGTTTATTATAATGTTGATAATGTGGATAACAAGATTATTTTTTTAGTGTATTTATTATTTTTGATTATTTGTCCACAAATTCTAAACAACTTTTATTATTCAAAGTATTGATTAGTAACAGCCTTTATTATTTATGTTTTTTTTTCATTTTTTTTTTGTGTAATATTTTCCTTTTTAAAAAAGTTGAGTACTGTAAATTTTATACTCATAACTAATTCAAAAATAAGGTAAATTTGTTTCATTGATTTTATATTTAAGTCTGATTGTTTCTTTATCAACTAGAAATAGTATTAAATCAACATCTTATTTCAACTTGTTAACATACATATAATATTCTATAATTCTCCTTCATGAAAAATGTTGATTTTTTAGTAGTAGGTTCTGGCATTGCTGGATTAAGTTTTGCGTTAAAAGCAGCCAAGTATGGAAAAGTACTTATTCTAACAAAGGCAAATGAGGATGAATCAAATACTAAGTATGCTCAAGGAGGGGTAGCGGTTGTTGTTGATAAGGAAGAAGACTCGTTTGAAAAACATATTTACGATACATTGGTTGCTGGTGATGGACTTTGTGATCCAGCAATAGTTGAAATGGTTGTTAAAGACGGTCCGGATCGTATAGAAGAAATAATAAGATATGGTACTCATTTCGACAAGACTCAACAAGGTATATTTGATCTTGCTAAAGAGGGAGGTCATTCAGAAAGTCGCGTATTGCACTATAAAGATATTACAGGGTTTGAGATAGAAAGAGCTCTTTTAGAGCAAATTCATAAGGATACTAATATTGAAATATTAACTCATTATTTTGCTGTTGAATTAATTACTCAACATCATATAGGTGAATTTGTTGATCGAAAATCACACGATATAGAGTGTTATGGAGTGTATGCTTTAGATACTGTTACAAGTAAAGTTGTGAAGTGTTTATCTAGGGTTACTTTGATGGCTTCAGGTGGTGCTGGGCATATCTACTCAAATACGACTAATCCAGTTATAGCTACAGGTGATGGAATTGCTATGGCTTATCGTGCAAAGGCTAAAGTAAGGAATATGGAGTTTATACAATTTCACCCTACTTCACTTTATAATCCTGGGGAATATCCATCGTTTTTAATTTCTGAAGCTGTTCGTGGCTTTGGAGGAATTCTTAAAACCAGAAATGGTGACGAATTTATGGAAAATTATGATGTCAGAGGTTCGTTAGCACCAAGGGATATTGTGGCAAGAGCAATCGACGCAGAGATGAAAAAGTCTGGGGATGATTTTGTTTACCTTGACATTAGACACCGCGCTAAATCGGATATTCTATCACACTTTCCAAATATATATGCTAAATGTCTGAGTATAGGTATAGATATGACTCGTGATTTAATACCCGTTACTCCCGCAGCTCATTATATGTGTGGCGGTATTCTTGTTGATGAAAATGGCAGGTCTTCTATACGTAGACTTTATGCTTGTGGTGAGTGCACATCAACAGGTTTACACGGTGCTAATAGATTAGCTTCCAATTCATTACTTGAGGCACCAGTATTTGCACATCGAATTTTTGAAGATTCGATTAAGCATTTTAAGACATATGAAATACCTGTAAGTATTCCTGAATGGGATGAAACTGATACCAAGCTTTCAAATGAGGATATCCTTGTCACCCATAATCTTCGAGAAACCCAGAAAGTAATGAGTGATTATGTTGGTATTGTGAGATCTGATTTTAGATTGGAAAGAGCGATGAGAAGGTTGGGTTTACTGTATGAGGAGACAGAAAGTTTTTATAAAATGACAAGGTTATCTGTAAAATTATGTGAAGTGAGGAATGTAATTCAGAATGCATACATTGTTATAAAGTCAGCAATGTTGCGAAAAGAAAGTAGGGGTTTGCATTATACCACTGATTATGAGCCTCATGCATTAAAACCTGAGGACACTGTTTTTTAAACTTATATAATGACGCTTATCCTACCTGTCAGAAATGTATATCCTGAAATTGGATTAAATTGTTTCCTCGCTGAGAATTGTACCATTGTAGGGGATGTTGTTTTAGGAAAGAATTGTTCGGTTTGGTTTAATGCAGTTATAAGGGGAGATGTTAATTCAATAAGGATTGGGGACAATACTAATGTTCAAGATGGCGCTGTAATTCATTGCACTTATCAAAAGGCTGCAACAATAATTGGTAATAATGTTTCAATAGGGCATAATGCTTTGGTTCATGGTTGTAAAATATATGATTATGTACTAATTGGTATGGGGGCAATTGTGATGGATCATGCTGTCATAAATGAATTTTGTATCATTGCTGCTGGCTCAATAATTTTGGAAAATACAGTTTGTGAATCTGGATTCTTATATGCAGGCATTCCAGCAAAAAAAATTAAACCATTAACTGAAGAGCAGAGAGAAATGTTGATTAAGCTTCCTCAAAATTATAAGTTATATTCTTCATGGTTTTTTAAGGGTTTGGAATAGTTATGATTTCCTCCAAATCCCAGTTTGGTCTTAATGCTATAGTTTTTTCAAAGTTCCAGCTTTTTTCAGGTTGTCTTTTTTCTTTTAAATTTCCTGTGTCCCAATCACCGTTATTATTAATGTCATATATTATTCTGATAGAATACTTAGCTGTTGGATATCTGATGTAATTTAAAACAGTATTTTTCTTAATAGAATTCTGCCTAATTATTTCTTTTCTATCGTTTAACCATTGAACTAAATATGATGTTGCTGTATCCGGAACGCTTATACTGATGGATATACTGCCGTAGTTATCTTCCACATCTTGTTCAAATTTTTTGATATATGGTTTCGATCTTGTTCCTAAAATATCAGTAAATGCATTATCCGCCAGCTTTAAAGTGTATTGTTTTTTAGTTTTCCAAGGATGTGTTAAACTATACGTTCTTAACGAATTGGGGATTTTTGTTATTTTATATCCTCTAATTAGTGTGGAATCTTCGTAAAGTGTAATCTGTGATTCTTGATAGGATTTTATGGGTGATGTTAGCTTTAGTATTAATTCTGAACCAGGCCTGATTTTGTTACCTGTCAGATTATCTGATACTAGTAGATTTTTCACATAGGTGTCTTTTTTGTTTCTTCTTAAAGTGATGGTGTCAAGAGCCTTACCTGCTGAGTTAACAGCCACGTCTAATGTATCAAAGTTCAAATCAGGCAACCATATTGTTGCCGAGTCTTGTTTTAAATTAAACTCAACCGTCTTATGTTGATCTATATTTGAAGGTTGTATGATGGTTATGGATGGACTTTTTACTGGTTTATTAAATGTTAAAGTTATTCTGCCGTCGTTTTCTATACGCCTCTCTTTTATTGTAAATGCAGTTGGGTATTCTTTAAATACTTGTAGAATTAGTCCACTCGTATCTTTGGTTAGGTTTAATGGATTAATTAGAAAACCAATTTCCTCGTTTTCTGAGTTGTATATTCTATCACCACCTTGTTCTAATAGTGCGTATATTCTGTAGGTGTTCTCTTTTAGATTAGATAATTTAAATGTTCCGGCTGTGTCAGTTATATTAAAAACACTTGCCTTCCTCTTTCCGAAAAGTGTATCCTGATCTACTGGTAATATAAACACGGTAACCTCCTTTAATTTTTCTTTTGTCAGTGAATTGATTACTCTGCCTGATATTGAAAGAGAGTCAATTTCGTTTCCCGTTGAAAACACATAGGAGTAGTTTTTTAAAATATTACTTTCATTAACATCTGCAAGCGCTTTACCAAAATTGATTGAGTAAGTTGTATTTGCTTCTTGTTGTTGTTTGAACTCTATTTGCAGTTTTTCCTTTTTTACCCTGAACTCAGGAGCTATATCCATTGCAGGTGATACGCTTATTTCTGTGTATTCATTACTTAGCTTTACAAACTCAGAAAAATTTATTTCAATTTTTTGGGCTGTAAAATTTTTAGTAAAGTTTTTTGGGTTTTCCTGAATTACTTTTGGAGGTATAGTATCTTTTGGTCCGCCTGTTGGTGATTGCATGCTCGCGCAGCCTGAAACTAGTGTAGCCAAACAAAACACTCCAATTAAATAAAGAAAAACTATTCTTTTGATCTTATTTGCCATTTAAATGCCTTGTGTGCGATCCTCTCTTTTTATGGATAACTAGTATTAACTAGGTCAAAATAGTGCTTTATATGGTACTATTTAAAGCAACTTATATTTTATTTTAATTAATTGATAATCAATTGTTTATATTTATTTGGACATATGAACCATCAAAACCGAAATATCTGATGGTGAAACGCCCGATATTCTCGATGCTTGACCTAGCGTTCTTGGTTTAATTTTCATTAGCTTTTCTCTTGCTTCTTTCGATAAAGAAATAAGATCAAAATAATCAAATTCAGGGTTTATGGTTTGATTTTCCATTCTCTTCATTTTATCGACTATCTCTAATTCTTTTTCAAAATAGCTTTCATATTTTACTTTTATTTCTGCTTGCT